>JAQVWB010000075.1 GCA_028698695.1 Syntrophomonadaceae bacterium
AGATACCCTTTGGAGCGAACTGCCCGAAAGCTATGATGACAGCCTTCTGAATGAATACCGCAGGAAGATTTATGAATTTGTCTACTCTACTTATCCAGCAGCGTAATATAGCCATGACAAAAGACCAGTCATGCAAACATTGTACATGGCTGGTCTCTTTTTTGCCTCCGCTTGAAGAGAGTCGGTCAAAAATATACTTGTTTTCGTTAATCCCTAAGTTGAACTCCCTTTAGGAGTGCTTTTATTACTACTTATTCTGTTGGTTCCAAAATTTTCATGGCTCTTATCGCCAGCCACATATATATAATAAATACACCATAATAAATTAAACCGCTAAACGGCATACCCGGATAGACCAGAGATTTGCAGGCCTGAAATATTATCGGAGCAGTCAGAGCATGGGCACTTAAACGCAGTGCCTGTTCATAAGTCAAACTGTACCTCTGCATACTGCCCAGCAACAAACCCAATAAACCCAGTATTACTACTGCCAGTAATTTGCTCAGTATCATGGTAATTAATCCCCCGATCAACAGGACGATCCAAAAAGCTTTTAACCAGGGTATCCATTGCATAACATCCGTTTTATCAAAACTAAACTCCTTCAACTGGTCATAGTTTAAAGTTTCAGTTTTATAAGGATTTTCTTTGTTAACCAGTTCATGACGACTTACAAAAACCCCGGATTCGTAATCCTGAAGAATATCAGCATCCGTTTTCCCGGTGGTATCTATGATTATGACCTGTTCAGATTCAGCATCAATTACAATCGGCATATCAGCAAATACTTCCAGTTCCCCGTCCGCAAATTTAAAGTCGGGGACTTCCTTTTCGGCAGCAACTATCAGGCTGTCAATTCCCTGGTTATATGAATATGATATTTGCAGCAATACCGGTGTACCAAATAAAAGCACCAATAATATCAGATAAAGCATACATTTTCCGGTGGTCTTCTGAATCAATTCCGGATAAGCACCCGGATCGGAAATACTGGCCCATACACTGACAAAAAACCCCATCTGTTATCCTCTCCTCATCAAATTGATAAGCTCGGTCTCCTCTCATTTTTCCCTGATTACTCTTCCCCTTATCTTCAGTTAATTTTACTTTTTCTCCATAAACCAGCGGTCTTCCTCCAAAAACAAATAAACTTCCCGATTTTCTACCCTGCAGGTATAACGAATACCGGACCCACCGGCTTTTAGACTGGCGGCTCGGCGAATATCAGTTACCCTGCTTATTTCGTACTCCTGCCCATCCTCCCAGATAAACGAAACCGGTTTGAATCCGCCATCAGAATGGAAAACTGCTTTTACACTTACATATACTTTATGAGGATGGCAATAGTTTTTTTCCTCCATCATGGTAATCTTCCTTCCTTAAAAAATGCTACCGGATGAATAACATGCTCTTCTTTGGGGTTTATAGCACCCAAATCATTATCCTTTAATAAAACTGCCCGTTGGATGGAGAAATGTCCAAAACGATAACGCAATACATCAACCGTAGCCTCAATTTTATCCTGTTTCATGCGCCGGGCCTCATTTTCAAACAGGGAAAGCTGCTCCTGACTGTCGGCAGCAATCAGGTCGCACCCCCGTACTCCCACGCTGCGGATAGGATTTGCCCAGGAATAATTAGCCCGAAAAAGTTCCATGGCTTTTTCGGCCAGGTCACTGGATATATAAGTAGGTTTTGAAAATTTACCCTGGGCGCCAAAGCTGGATAAATCCTTATCCCGAACCTGAATTTGTACTGTGCGACATTTGAAGCCATGTTCCCGCATACGGGCAGCCACACTTTCGCTCAATACATAAAATATCATTTGTACATCTTCATCGCTCTCCAGGTCACGGGGGGTAGTAATACTGTTTCCCACACTTTTTATCAGGGATTCCTCTCCCTGACGCACTACTGCTGAGCTGTCAAAGCCATTGGCAAAAGACCATAATACCTCGCCCCATTTTCCCAGAAATGAACGCAGATACCCGGGATCATTGCCGGCAATATCCCCAATACTACTGATACCGCGCCGAGCCAGTTTATGTTTGGTAGCCCGGCCCACATAAAGCAAATCGCCAGCCGGCAAAGGCCATACCACCTGTTTGAAATTGTCACGGGTAATAACCGTGGTAGCATCAGGTTTTTTCATATCACTGCCCAACTTGGCAAATATCTTGTTGTAACTGACCCCTACTGATGCAGTTATGCCCAATTCAGATTTGATTCGTTCCCTGATTTCATCGGCTATACGGATACCATCACCGAAAATATGAGTACTCCCGGACACATCCAACCAGGCTTCGTCCAAGCCAAATGGTTCTACCTGATCAGTATAGCTGCTGTAAATATTCCGGGCCAGACGGCCAAAGCGCAGATAAAGAGGATAATTTGGGGGGACCACCACCAGTTGCGGACATTTTTGCCGGGCTTGCCAGATTACTTCCCCGGTTTTAATACCGGTGGCTTTGGCCGGATAATTCTTAGCCAGTACAATACCATGCCGGGCTGCCGGATCACCGCAGACTGCTACCGGCTTGTTGCGTATTTCAGGCCGATGGAGGCATTCAACCGAAGCATAAAAGTTATTAATATCCGCATGCAGTATAACTCTCTCCCCCATCTCCAGACCTCCCCCTTCGAACATTTGTTCTATTATAATAAACAGGTTTATGCTTCAAGTCAATAGAACCGGGGAGTTAGCGAAAATTATTCATTGTTATTTTTACTATATTAGAATACTTTTCCAAAATTACTGCCAGCATGTTATCATTAAATCAGATAAGATTAAATCTTCCGAAGGGGGGTCTTATAATGGCAGAAATAGTTGATCTGGAATTACGTTACACAGTTAAGGTGGATTATATCGGTGATATTAAAGAAGGAAAACCCGACGGCCAAGGCAAGGCTATATTCCGTAATGGCGGCATGTATGAAGGTGACTGGGTTAACGGCAAACAGGAGGGCTATGGAAAAGAATACTATCCTGACGGCACCCTGCGTTATGAAGGTGAATACCTCAATGGTTTGAGGCATGGCGAGGGTACTGTTTATTATAAGGATGGCAGCAAAGGCCACAGTGGAAAATGGAAACATAATGAACCCGTATAGGTTTAATCATCGAGAGTCAGGGAAATCCCTGACTCTTTTTTGTGTATAATTGTTGCGCTGTAAAAACTTCATTTTTAATACTTAACTATGCAAAGCCGTCAATTGAATATATGGCAAAACATCCCGTTTAAAGCTCTATCTCATATCTCTTCATTTTGCGGTAGAGCGTATTACGGGAAACATCCATTTCCTGCGCGATTCGGCTGATGTTGCCGCCATATTTGTCCAGCAGCATTATAATTTCCTGCTTTTCCAACCGGGCCCGGTCCTGTTTTTGCCGTTCACGCTGTTCGCTTACACTTACCCCGGAACTGGGAAGCAGTACAGATTCATTATTTTTAGAATTACCTTGTTGCAGGATTTCATTGGGCAGGTGCCGTATGGTGATTTCCTGTCCATTACTGATATTAATCATTCTTTCTACTACATTCTGCAGTTCACGCACATTGCCCGGCCAGTCATAGCGACACAAATAATCCAGTACAGCCGGTTCAACCCGCGGCATCGGCATCTCCATTTTTTCACTGGTCTGCTCCAAGAAGTAGTTAAATTGCAGGGGTATGTCCTCCCGCCGTTCGCGTAAAGAAGGCAGTTTAATTTTGATAACATTCAACCGATAATAGAGGTCCTGACGAAAATTACCCTTTTCCACCTCAGCCTTTAAATCTTTGTTGGTAGCACAAATAATACGTACATCAACGGGAATTACTTTATCATCACCAATACGGCTGATTTCTTTTTCCTGTACGGCCCGTAGCAGGGATACCTGTTTACCCAACGGCATCTCCCCTATTTCATCCAAAAACAGGGTTCCCCCGGAGGCCAGTTCAAACTTGCCGGTTCTGCCTCCTCGCCGGGCCCCGGTAAAAGCACCATCTACATAGCCAAATAGTTCACTACCCAGCAGTTCACGGGGAATAGCTCCACAGTTAAGAGCTACAAAAGGCCCATGCTTACGAGAGCTGGCATTGTGAATGGCCTGGGCAAAAAGTTCTTTGCCAGTGCCACTTTCTCCCTGCAGCAGGATGTTGCTGCGTTTATCAGCCGCCAGAGTTGCCGTCTGTACAGCCTCCAGCAATTTATGATTCTGACCGATTATATCCTGAAATGTAAAACTGGCATGGGCTCCGCTCAGGCGGTTAACCAGATTGCTGATCTTTTTCAGGGGACTAAAAATAAGAACTGAGCCATTTACACGGGCGCTTTCGTCCCAGATAGGCTTACAGGAAGCAATACAGTTAATTGTTCCACCGGCCCCCTGTAGATGCGTTTCTACATCATTCCATTCCTTCCCCTTCTGCAATGGCTCCTGAATCTTAATATACTCGGGGAAAAATGTTTCGCAATGCTTGCCTTCTATATCCCGACTGCCCCGGCCTAATAACTGCTCCGCCACCGGGTTTATTTGTACAATACGCCCATCATTTCCTAAAACCATAACCCCATCGGACATGCTCATGAAAACATTTCGCATGCGTTCATTGATGACATTCAACTCCAGATTGCGGGCATGCACGCGCATTTGAAACATAATGGCTGCTACTGCTGATACTACCATCCCTAAAGTATGTTGATGAGTATCCCGACAAGGACCGGATACATTAAGAACTCCAATCATTTGCTCCTGCTCATTAAAAATAGGTGCTGCCGAACAGGTCCAGGAATGATGCAACTGACAATAATGTTCATAACTGGTTATCTGCAAGGGAATTTTTTCCTGCAATACGGTACCAATTGCGTTAGTACCTACCTCTTGCTCGGTCCAGGCTGCTCCTTTAATAAAGTTTATCTGCCGGGCACTTCTTATAATATCCTGATCGCCCAGTACTTCTAAAATAAATCCCCGTTCGTCGGTCAACATAACCAGGAAACCGGAACCGGCAACATAGCGATTCAAATCTTTCATTAGTGGTAAAGCAATATTAATAAGTTCCGCACGTTGTTTAAGCAATTGCTGCAATTCTTTTTTATCTAATATTAAATGGCTCCTGCCATCACAAGGATCAACCCCGCTGGCATAACAACGTTTCCAGGAGGCAGCTACCACTGGATTTATATTATCGGCTGCCAGTTCCCCACTTTCAATAAACTGCTCCCATAAATGCAGGGTATTGTCTGATTGCAATATCTTGCCCACTGGCCCTCATTCCTTTCAGCAATGGATTATCAGACCTAATCCTTTGCCTTAAGTGTAACACAACTGTCACACTATTTTAAATCTGGAAGCTTGCTATTGCTGAAAGGATTTCATGTTAATAGCCAATGTTTTTTTACGGCAGGATTCACATAGTTGCTCCTGACCATATTCGCTGCGTTCCCAAAGATATTCGAGTTCTTCACGGGTAGCATAATGCTTGCCGCAGCGCTGACAGGCAACCAAATCAAAAGTCTTGTTCCAAATTCTTCGGGTCGAACCCTCTTCTTCCAGATTGATAGCCTGAGTCGGGCAAATCCGTGCACAGGCAGCACAACCTATGCAATCTTCGCTGGCTTCATCATAGGGAGTGCCAATTCGCTTATCAATCCCCCTAAACATGCTCCAAATAGCAGTCCTGCCCATTTCCTCACAGGCATGAATACAAAGCCCGCATAAGATGCAATTAGGTGGTTCCACTTCTATTGCTGTCAGGCGAGGGGATGAATAAGTGCGGGCAAGCGCTTCCATCAAAGGATTATCCGGTGCCCGCCGTGCCAATAGCATTACGATTGTTCGCCGTAAGCGCTGTATTCGTTCAGATTCAGTAATAATCTCTACAGAACTCTTAATTGGATAGGTGCAGGCGGCTACCAGACGCATTTGTTCCTGACCTTCTTCCCGAAGTTCGACCATACACATACGACAGGCACCCTGTCCGCCAAAGGCTTGATGATAACAAAAGGTTGGGATAGGTACACCTTCCCGCCTGCACATTTCCAGAATGGTTTCTCCCTCCCGGGCTTCCCGTTCCTGTCCGTTTAGCATTATCTTCATCGTAATTCCTCCTGACGCAACTGTACGGCATCAAAAGCACATTGCCGGTAACACTCTCCACAACGAATACAGATAGATTCATCAATGACATGAACTTCTTTCCTCTCACCCTGAATGGCATTGACTGAACAATGCTTTTTACACACTTGACAACCGGTACATTTAACCGGGTCAATATAGAAGGTGGTCAGTGCACGACAAACCCCGGCGGGACAACGCCGCTCTTCTATATGGGCCAAATATTCTTCACGAAAATAGCGCAGTGTCGACAGAACCGGGTTAGGGGCCGTACGTCCCAGCGCACAAAGAGAGGCTCCCTGCATAGTAACACTAATATCTTCCAGTAAATCCAGGTCTTCTATTGTACCCTCTCCATCACAGATACGGTTTAGAATTTCCAGCTGAGCACGAAGTCCTTCCCGGCAAGGCGTACATTTACCGCAGGATTCTCCAGCCAGAAAATTTGTATAGTAGCGGGCTACCTCCACCATACAGGTATGGTCATCCATTACTATCAAACCACCGGAACCCATCATTGACCCAGCTTCAATCAGGCTGTCAAAATCAATGGGCAGGTCAAGCAGACTGGCAGGAATACAACCGCCTGAAGGTCCACCCGTTTGTACGGCTTTGAAGCTGCGCTTTTTGAGCAACCCGCCGCCTATCTCATAAATAACTTCCCGCAGAGTGGTGCCCATGGGAACTTCCACCAGGCCGGTATTAACTACTTTACCAACCAGAGAAAATACCTTGGTGCCTTTGCTGTTCTCCGTACCAATCCGGGCAAAAGGTTCGGCACCATGCAGCACAATTACGGGAACATTAGCCCAGGTTTCAACATTATTAATTACCGTAGGCATCCCCCATAAGCCTTTTTCAGTTGGAAATACATACTTATCATGAGGCTCCCCGGTTCGGCCTTCAATAGAAGCTATCAGGGCAGTTTCTTCACCACATACAAAGGCCCCTCCGCCTCTTACAATTTCTATATCAAACGCCAGATCACTGCCAAGAATACTATTGCCCAGATAACCCCGTTGGCGGGCATTACCAATAGCCTGCCCGAGATTTTGCACCGCCAGATCATATTCATCGCGTACATAGACATATCCACGCGAAGCACCCACAGCATAAGCACCCAGAATCATACCTTCAATAATGGTATGAGGATCCCCCTCCAAAATACTTCGATCCATAAAAGCACCGGGATCTCCCTCATCACCATTACAGATGATAAACTTTTCTTCGCCACTGGCATTCTTGCAGGCTTGCCATTTACGTCCGGTGGGAAAACCTCCCCCTCCCCTTCCTCTCAGGCCGGCAGCCTGCACGATATTGATAATATCCTGACCGGACATTTCCTGCAGTGCTTTCTTTAATGCCTGATAGCCTTCACGTTCAATGTAATCATCAATTTGACCAGGATCAATTTCGCCAATATTACGCAGGGCAATTTTATGCTGCTTACGATAAAAATCGGTTTGATGGTGAGAACTTAAATACTCCTTGCTGACCGGGTCACGGTACAATAAACGTTTGATGAGTATACCTTCTATTAAAGTTTTATCTATGATTTCACTGACATCCTCGGGGGCTACACTGCAATAGGTAATATCCCGGGGCAATAATCTAACCAGCGGTCCTTTTTCACACCAGCCATTACATCCGGTTGCTTTTATGACCGGCAGCAATTCAATTTCCGCATGATCCTTAAGCAAGGTTTCAAAAGTTTTAAATACCTCCCGTCCACCATTGGCGGTACAGCCGGTACCACAGCAAACCAGGACAGTCTGCCGGTCATTGCTGTTAACATTTATGCTGGCTTGCATAGCTTTGCCCCCCATACTCATTAATAATTCTTTCCACATCACCGGGACTGACTTTCCCATAAACCTTGCCATTAACCACCATAACCGGTGCCAGGGCACAAGCCCCCAGACAATTTACGGTTTCAATTGAAAACATTCCGTCAGCAGTAGTTTCATCTACTTCTATCCCCAGATGCTGCTGCAACTGGTCGAGCAGGGTAGCCGAGTTTTTGATATGACAGGCGGTACCATCACAAACACGAAAAATAAATTTACCTTTGGGTACCAGGCTAAAAGCTTTATAAAAAGAAGCCATGGCATATACCCGGCTAACCGGAATGCCTACATGCTGAGAAATCATGCTGATCGCCAGGCGAGGCAGGTAATTATAATGCCTCTGTACATCCTGCATAATAGCCAGAAGATGCTCCGGCTTCCCGGAATAACTTTCAATCAAAACTTTATAATCATTGGCGTACTCATATTCCCGCGCTTCAATTTGCATAACTCTCGCCTCCAATAGAGGACATACCCCAAAGGATTCCCCTATTTTCTAAATAACACTCTCCTGATTCATAGCCAGATGGCTTTTGGTTAAGATACGCACCGGGTAAAGACGTGTTAAACTAAAGCTATTTTTCCTGTATTTCTGCTTAACCGGTCTATAATGCAAAGCTTTTATATCAACTGAAGACCGGACCCGGGCGTTCTTAACCATAAGCTTGCTTATACTTTAAGCCAATCCTAATTCCTGTAATTTTTCAGGTGTGGGAACACCTTCTTCATCCCAACCCCGCAAACTGTAATATTCGGGCAGCATCACATCCAGTTCCACTACTCTTCCTTTATGTGGACCATCCTTCATAGGTTCATT
>JAQVWB010000076.1 GCA_028698695.1 Syntrophomonadaceae bacterium
TAACCTTATTTTCATGTTAAGAGTATATAAAACATTAAAGAGGAGACTGGACATTTATCCAGTTTCTTTTTTTTGTTTTTATATTCAAAGGATAAGCACCCCGTAGCAATAGTGTACATATAATGCTATTAATTGCAGCAAATGAGCAAAACCCGAAAGGGGGCAAAAGATGAGCTCGGTTTTATCAGGAGTTAAGATTGCAGTCCTGGGAGGGGATGATCGCGAACTGGTATTGATAACTGAACTGGTCAAAATGGGTGCGACCGTAGGAGTAGTCGGATTTCCCCGGGACAAAATTGCTCACGGTGCTTTTGTTATTAATACTGTAGAAGAAGGTTGTAAAGACGCTGAAGTAGTAATTCTTCCCATGCCGGGTACTAATTCAGAAGGTGTAATCCGGGCAGTTTACGCCAATGATAATCTTTATTTAACTGAACAGACAATTCGCCAAATATCCTCTGAAGCGGTAATAATAATTGGCTCAGCTCGTCCTTTTTTGAAGAAATGGTCAGAAGAATATAATTTTACTTTATTGGAAATAGCGGAAATGGATGAAATAGCAATATTAAATTCCATACCAACTGCGGAGGGAGCCATTCAAATTGCCATGGAGGAAAGCAGAATTACAATTCATGGCAGCAATAGCTGTGTAATTGGATTTGGCAGGGTGGGAATTACCTTGGCCCGAACTCTGAAATCATTAGGTTCAAATGTTACCGTTGCTGCTAGAAGTCCCGGTCAACTGGCCCGTGCTTTTGAAATGGGATGTAAACATGGCCAATTGCATCAACTTCCCGAATTATTATCGCAGATTGACTTTGTATATAATACTATTCCCAGCATGACCCTCACCAAAGAAGTACTAACTCATGCCAATCCTGACATTCTAATAATTGACCTGGCCACGCAACCGGGAGGTACCGACTTTGAGGCAGCCAACCAATTGGGATTAAAAGCTATATTGGCACCTGGTTTACCTGGAAAAGTAGCACCCGTCTATGCCGGAAAAATTTTAGCACAGGTTATACCCGGATTAATAATTAATGAACTTAGCAAGTCAGACAGAAGCATGCTCTTTGGTTAAAAGGGAGGCGCAGTAAATGACTGAAAGAACAATCGCCCGACTCCACGGTGTAAAAATTGGAGTGGTATTGACTGGTTCACATTGTACTATTGGTGAAGTCGTACCTCAAATTTGCACACTTATAGAAGAAGGGGCTGAAGTATTCCCCATATTTTCATATGCGGTGGATCAAACTGATACCCGATTTTATCGGCGAGAGGATTTACGACAAATTATGCATGAGATTACCGGTCACAGCATAATTAATACTATTGTAGGGGCTGAACCGATAGGACCTCAGAAATTATTTGATATTGTAATTGTAGCGCCTGCAACTGGCAATACTATTGCCAAATTAGCTAATGGAATAGTCGATACTCCTTCCCTTATGGCTATAAAAGCACAATTAAGAAACGGGCGTCCTGTAGTTATTGCTATTTCAACCAATGATGCGTTAAGTCTCAATGCTCGAAATATTGGCAGTTTACTAAACATGAAGAATATTTATTTTGTTCCATTTCGCCAGGATAATCCGATTGAAAAGGCTTATTCTGTTGTTGCCTGTATGGAAAAAATCTGCGATACCGTTTTATTTGCCTTGCGTGGCAAACAAATTCAACCTCTATTACTGGGATCGGGATAGTTTATTGAGACCTGGGCAACTGCTGTGCTACAATAATGAGCAGATGTTTACTAGGCAGGAGGTATAATTGTGGCACAGGGAATAAAACTGGCAATTGTTGGTGCAACCGGAGCAGTAGGTCAGGAAATGATGAGAATATTATGGGAACGAAAATTTCCTGTAAGTGAATTAATTTGTATGGCCGATCCAAAGGAAGCCGGACAGAAATTAAAATACGGGAATCAGGAAGTAATAGTTAAAGCTGCCCGGGAGGCTGAGTTTGCTAATGCAGACATTGCATTATTTGCAGTTAATACTGAAATTAGTCAGCAGTTGGCCCCGGCAGCAAATCGGCATAATTGTGTAGTAATAGATAATAGTTATGCATATAGACTTGATAAACAGGTGCCGCTGGTTGTACCGGAAGTAAATCCGGACGACATTGCCAGGCATAAAGGAATAATTTCCAATCCTAATTGTTCAACTATTATTTTAGCAGTAGCAATTAATCCTATCCATAAGGCGGCGGGTCTTGAGCGGGTAATAGTATCTACTTATCAAGCTGTTTCCGGAGCAGGAATAGCCGGTTTAAATGAGCTTAAAAAACAGGTTGAGGCAGTATGCAATAACGAAGAGGTAAAGACTGAGGTATTTCAACACCAGATAGCATTTAATCTCATACCGCATATTGATTCATTTGTTGAGGAACAGTATACCAGAGAAGAAATGAAATTGGTGTGGGAAACCCGCAAAATAATGCATGCACCGGAGCTAAAGATAGCAGCTACTGCCGTAAGAGTTCCAGTATACAGAAGCCACTCGGAATCAGTTAATCTGCAAACTAAAAAACCTTTGTCAGCAGAAGCGGCCAGAAAAATTTTAAGCCAGGCACCGGGGGTAATTGTTCAGGACGATCCGGATAATAATATTTATCCTATGCCATTATATACATCAATGAAAGATGAGGTATATGTGGGCAGGATAAGAAAAGACATCTCCTGTGATCAGGGAATTGTTTTTTGGATTGCAGCCGATCAGATCAGGAAGGGTGCAGCTACCAATGCAATTCAGATTGCAGAAATAGTGGTAAAAGAAAACCTTTATTAAGAAGGTGACAATATTTGAGAATAACCGTGCAAAAGTACGGAGGTACCTCTCTATCTACTCCGGAATTAAGAAACCGGGTAGCTGAAATAATTAGTTCTACCCGTGAACAAGGTTCACATGTTGTTGTTGTTGTATCAGCTATTGGCAGATCAGGTGAGCCATATGCCACGGATACTTTGCTGAATCTGGTTAAAGCAGTTAATCCGGAATCGGCTGTCAGGGAACTGGATATAATCATGTCCTGTGGCGAGATAATCTCCGGGGTGTTATTAGCCAGTCATCTGTCAGCCCAAGGCCTGCCAGCCAGATTCTTTACCGGTCAACAAGCGGGTATTATTACTGATGGTCAATATGGCAATGCACATATTCTAATAGTAAAACCAGAAAACATTATAGATTGCCTGGAAAAGAATATTATTCCTGTTGTGGCTGGATTTCAAGGTTTAGGACAAAATGGAGAGACAGTAACTTTGGGACGAGGGGGAAGTGACACCACTGCCAGTGCGCTTGCTGCGGCACTTAAGGCAGAAGTAATAGATATATTTACTGATGTTGAAGGGGTAATGACTGCTGACCCCAGAATTGTTTCCAATGCAAGATTGCTGCATTCTATCACCTATAATGAAGTATGTCAGTTGGCCAGGGAAGGGGCTAAGGTAGTACACCCCCGGGCGGTGGAAATTGCCATGCATTGCGGAATTCCCCTGCGAGTAAAGTCAACCTTATCAGAATCCATGGGAACCTTAATTACTAATAATGGCTATGGGATTTCTGATCAGGTTAATACTATTATGGAGCGAATGATAACCGGTATTACTTATACTTCCAATATTGCTCAGATTAAAATTAATATTGCCGCCTTGCAGGATAAAAAGGGCGTAGAGTTGAAAATATTTAAATTGTTGGCACAGGAAAAAATTAGTGTTGACTTTATTACCCTGCAACCAGATTTGCTTTTATTTACGGTATCAGCTGATACAGCTCCAAGAGCGCAGGCTATTTTAAATACCATGTCATTACCTGCTGAACTGGTAATGAATTGTGCCAAAGTAGCTGTGGTTGGAGCAGCGATGACTGGTATCCCTGGGGTTATGGCTCAGGTTATGGAAGCGCTTACTGAACAGGATATACCTATTCTGCAATGTGGCGATTCCTACACTAATATCTGGTGCCTCGTAGATAAGGAACATATGCAAAACGCAGTAAAGGCACTACACGATAAATTTGAACTGGGGAAAAAATAATGGTGGTGAATATATATGGATATGCCAAGGCTTATAACAGCTATGATTACACCTTATGATAATGAACTTGAAGTTAACTATCAAAAGGCAGCTGAATTGGTTGAACATTTGATTGGAAATGGAAGCGAAGGGATAGTTGTATGCGGAACTACTGGAGAGTCACCAGTATTGACCAGGGAAGAAAAATTACAGCTGTATTCTGTTGTCAAAGAAACAGCTAATGGAAGAATTCCCATATGGGCAGGTACTGGTTCTAACGACACCCGTCAAACAGTTGAACTTTCCCGCGAAGCTGAAAAGTTGGGTGTTGATGGTATAATGCTGGTTACTCCCTATTATAATAAACCCAGCCAGCAAGGCTTGTATGAACACTTTAAAACTATTGCAGAAGCAGTTGCTCTGCCGGTAATGTTATATAATGTACCAGGCAGAACCAGTTCCAATCTTCAACCGGTTACTGTGGCACGGCTGGCAGAAGTGGAAAACATTAAGGCCATTAAAGAAGCCTGCGGGGATATGGATCAAGTCTCAGAGTTAATTCGTTTACTCCAGGACAGGTTAACCGTATATTCCGGAGATGATTCCATTACCTTGCCTATGATGGCTATTGGTGCTCATGGAATCGTCAGCATTGCCTCGCATATAATTGGCAGGCAAATTAAAAACATGATTGAATCGTTTGTAAATGGAGAAACCAGTGAGGCAGCTAAAATACATAGAGATCTCTTCCCGGTATTTAAAGGATTATTTATTACAACTAATCCGGTGCCATTAAAAGCTGCCCTGAATATAATGGGAATGAAAGTAGGGGGCCTGAGACTTCCGCTGGTTGCGGCAACCACTGATGAGCAGGAAAAGATTAAAAGTATGCTAACATCCCATGGTATAATTTAATAATATGGTATATGAGGACTTATTAAAAGGACCAAATACCAAACTGACCGTGGGTCAAGTTGTAACCGATACTTTAATCGGATATAATGTATAAGCGGTTTAATGGACGGAAAAAATTTAATAAATAGGGAGGTGACACGATGTCTGATAGTGATCGTCTTCACATTATTCCCTTGGGCGGTTTGGGGGAAATTGGTAAGAACATGATGGCGATCCGTTACCAGGATAGTATCGTAGTCATTGACGCAGGTTTAATGTTTCCAGAGGATGAACTTCTGGGCATTGATGTCGTCATTCCAGATATAAGTTACTTGCTGGAGAATCGGGATAAAGTTAAAGCAATTCTATTAACGCATGCTCATGAAGATCATGTTGGTGCTCTCCCTTATGTTCTGAAAGAATTAAATGTACCCATATATGGTAGCAGACTTACTTTGGGGATTGTGGAAGAGAAGCTAAAGGAACATCATATTGATGGAACGGATTTTAGAATTGTCCAACCTCGGGACATGGTCAAAATTGAGCAATTTGGGGTAGAATTTATAAGAGTAAGTCATAGTATTCCTGATGCTATGGCAATTGCTATACATACCCCCGTTGGTATATTATTGCATACTGGTGACATTAAACTTGATCAAACCCCGGTAGACGGTCAAGTTGTAGATTTCAGGAAATTAGCTGAACTGGGTGAAAACGGTGTCCTGGGTATGATGGGTGACAGCACCAATGCCGATAAACCAGGATTTACTATGTCAGAAAGAGTTGTCGGGAATACCTTTGAGGAACTATTTGGCAAATGTAATGGCAGAATAATTGTTACCACTTTTGCCTCCAATGTGCATAGAATTCAGCAGGCTGTATCTACTGCGGAAAAATATGGCCGTAAAGTAGCTATAGTCGGTCGCAGTATGGTTAACAATGTTAAAATTGCTTCGCAACTTGGTTACATGACCATAGGATCCAACACTTTGATAGAAATGGAAGATATCAGTAAATATCCGCCGGATAAAATCGTGATTGTCACAACCGGTTCCCAGGGGGAGCCTATGTCTGCTCTTACGAAAATGGCTACCGCAGACCACCGATGGGTAGGAATTGAATCAGGAGACACTGTAATTATTTCAGCGACTCCTATACCTGGAAATGAAAAGCTGGTAGCCAAAACCGTTGATCTGCTTTTCAAGCAGGGAGCTGAGGTAATATATGAACGCGGAATTGGTGTGCATGTTTCCGGTCATGCTGCTCAGGAAGAACTTAAAATAATTTTAAATCTAATTCGACCCAAGTACTTTATTCCAGTTCATGGTGAATACCGTCATTTGATGAAACATGCCAAATTAGCAGAAAGCCTTGGTATCCCCAGATCAAGGATATTTGTTGCTGAAAATGGTCAGGTAATCGAAGTCAGCGTTAAAAAGGCCGGCGTAACCGGAAAGGTAGCGGCAGGAAAGGTACTGGTAGATGGTCTGGGAGTTGGGGATGTAGGTAATATAGTACTTCGTGACCGTAAACAATTATCCCAGGATGGGATAATGATAGTAGTTGTAACCATAAACCGCGATACTTCAGAAGTTGTAGCCGGACCGGATATAGTTACGCGTGGATTTGTATATGTGCGTGAATCTGAGCAACTGATTGAGGATGCCAAAGAAAAAGTTAAAGAGGCCCTTGATATTTGCGAAAAGAGAAACATCACCGAATGGGCAGTTATGAAATCCCAGGTACGCGATCGTTTGGGCAAGCACTTATATGAAAAAACCGGACGCCGGCCTATGATATTACCAATTATTATGGAAGTATAAACAGGAAGACTTATTTCCCTGATGGCCAAATGCTAAAGTTAATCTAACCACTAACCCCATTCTTATTTAAGAATGGGGTTTTTATACGGGATTGTTTATTGAAAGCATTCCGGGCTGCCATTTTTAATAAACGAAAGCGGATGCGTGTCCATATATATACGCGCGTCCGCAACCCTAACAAGAAGTTAGGAAATTTTCCAGCTCCAGGCACTATCGTCTAGCATTAAAATATAATAAAATAATAACTAATTCAGAATTTTTGAGGAGGCAAATAAATGGGCGAGAAGAATATTAAAGAAGAAGCCTGCAGTTGTACTCCCCTCCAGACGGAAAAATTAGATCCAATAGAAATATGTATTAATCGGCAAAGTCGAAACTATATTACAACTGAAGATTTACTTGGCATAATTAATCGCATGGTATTTGACGAAAAACATTCTCTTCAAATATACAATATGTTTTCCGAAGTACCTGTGCAGATGATTATGAAATTATTTTTAAACCATCAAATTGGCGAGGCCGTTTTTAAAGAATATTACATGAAATACATTCAACCCATACATCCAAATAAAGAATTGGAGGAAATGTTGGCTTATGTATCTATTTAAGAAGGCTGTAAATATTCTTGATGAAGCAAATATATCAAGAGATGATTGGACATTTGGCGGGGGGACATCCCTTGCAATGCGTTATAATCATAGAGAAAGTTATGATATCGACATCTTTATTCCAGACACTCAAATCCTGCTTTTCCTTACTCCACGATTAAACCCTAGTATTGACACCGATTACAGCGAATCCAGTAATCATATAAAACTAATATTCCCTGAAGGAGAAATAGATTTTATTGCTGCGCCATATTTAACTAATAATTATTTTATGAAGCAAACGATTGAAGGACAGAAGATTAGGGTAGAAACACCAACAGAAGTGATAATTAAAAAACTTTTTTACCGGGCAGAATCTTTAAAAATACGTGATATTATTGATACCGCCGTCGTTTCAGAAGATCCCGAAGTTAATTTATTAGCCGAAGCTGATATTTTAAAACATAAGTTAGAAGTCTTAAAATGGAGATGGAAAAACATTAAGCCATATTATAATATAGAGGCTAAACAATTACGAGGACTAAATACATCCCTAAAAAATAATGCCCCCAAAATCTTCGATAAATTTCTTAACCAAATCACCCTCAATCAAATAAACCCCAAGGGTGCAAAACACCCAAGCCTGTAATAAAGAAAAACTGGATGTTCCTGACAATATTTCTGCAAGTAGTTATTTTAACCCCTCCCCACACGCCCGCTACAAAGGAAGACTCTTCGCCGGGGACCAGAATTTCGGGCATCAATGACAAATATAAAAGAACTGGTAACGGTAGACTTACCCGTTGATGTCTCGGGCAACATCAGCTACCCTGCACAGGAAAAAATTGTTGCTCAAATTGATGAAATTATAAAATTACAAAAGTCCATCAACGCTTTGTGTCAGAGGATAGACAGCGCACCAATTGATATTAATTCTTAATTTGTATAGTCGTATACATATAATATAACAGAACCCGCCACACCACTCCCGGCGCTCGTACCGGTGATGTGACCCACGGCGGGGAGTTGTATTTATGGAGGTTTTGTTTTGAACAAACCAAGTAGACTTAGGTTTTCTTTTTCTGATGCCGTAATTAACAAAGGAGGCTCCCGAACAAAAGTTCCCATATTAACGTCTAATATAATATATAATAATAACAAAAATATAAATTTAAGGAGGAATTAACAATAATGAAAAATATGAAAAACATTTTGCTTATTGCAATACTAGCTTGCGTGATAATTTTACCCACGCAGGCAGACGCAGTCAACCCAGCCCCCAAAGTAACCGTAAACGGGGAGTATGTAACCTGTACTGACCAGATACCCTTTATCGACTCCAGCAACCGTACCATGGTACCGGTTCGCGCCCCGATGGAAGCTATCGGATGTACCGTAGACTGGGACGAAGCAAAAAGACGGGCAATTATCACTAAAGA
>JAQVWB010000077.1 GCA_028698695.1 Syntrophomonadaceae bacterium
GAAGCCTTCCATAGCTTTCATTTCCCAACCTTGGGGGATTTCTATGGTAAAGAAGCTGGTGCCTTTTACTCTAAACCCCTCATTAGCAGCCACGGGTTGCCGTTTTCCATTAAGGGCAATGCTTCGCCATATATCTGCCATTTGTTCACTCATGTCGTTGTATTCATTGCTAAGTGCTGTATCATCCAAAGGATACTGTACATCAGAGGGCATTTGGGTAAAGTATGTAAATCCATTACCCTGCAACACAATTTGTTGCCCTACAGGTGCCTGCAACATATCTTCTGCGGTAATCATTTCTCCAATCTGCCGCTCTACTCTGGCAATACGCCCCATACCGTCATATTTTTCATAAATCTTCTTATTGAAAATAGTAATATCATTATCTGTTTCCTTTATTATATATTTGCCTTCCCAATCCTGAGGAAGTTTCAATGAGAATCCCAGTGCTTCATTTTTATAGGCAATCGTATTGGTCGGATCAACCATAAGTCCTACTGATATAGCTATTGCTACCACAGCGATAACCACCACCGTCCCAAAGGCTGGTTTTCTATAATTCAGTACATTCATTATTCTTGATTTGACGTTACTCTCCCCAAAGGCCAGAGGGCTTAAGAGGCCACTCTGCTTTATGGAAAGAGAAAGCAGGGAGTTGGAATAGCTTGCCCGTATGTCCCCACTAAACTGTTTCATTACGCTTTCATCGCAAGACATTTCCATATCCTTAACCATAAGAAAATAGGAAATCCATATAAAAGGATTAAACCAGTGGATAACCAGGGTCAAAAATGCTACCGGCTTAATGATATAGTCATACCTTCTGATATGGGTCTCTTCATGTTTGATGATATAATCTGGTTCACTTCCCGACAGATTGGTGGGAATATAGATTCTTGGTCGAATCAGGCCTAAGACAAATGGAGTTTTGATCCCATCAGTTTCATAAATATTATCATTAACCAATGTAGCAGTAGAAAGTCTGCGCTTCAATCTAAAATAAGCAATTAATGCATAGGCTAAAAGCGCAACAATTCCCAGTATCCAGATTGTTGCTCCAATTTCTAATACGATTCCCATGGGATTAACACTAACTGCCGGATTGACCGGTGGCAAAGTAGATTGTATCGACTGATTTATTGCCTTATCGGTTATTGCAACACCAGTATTTATAGCAGGATTTTGAGAATAAATAATATCATGGGGAATAATTTCATTATTATTGGGTATCAAACTAAAATTACTTTCAAATGAAAGAGGACATACCAACCGGAACAATACAATCGCCCAAAGAGCATAGGAAAATATCTTGGGCGCTCTTTTTAGCAGCAGCCTGACTATAATAACTGCCATAACTACATAACTGGCAGTAAGACTCATATTTAACACGGTTATAAAATAACTGCTCATTTCGTTGCCCCCTCTATCATTTTTTTTATTTCCTCTGCTTCCTGTTTGGATAATTCTTTATCTTGTAAAAATGCAGCCAGAAAAATGGGCAGAGAATTATTAAATGTCCTTTTAAGCAACACTTCACTATCGTGTTTTTGAACCTCTTCCCTCTTTACCAGTGCTTCCACCGTTGCATTTTCGTTTTTTAAAATACCGCGCCCGGCTAATTTCCTTATCATGGTATAAGTTGTAGATTTCTTCCATCCCAATTTTTTTAAGCAAACTTTAGTTAATTCAGTCGAATTTATGGGTTCCAGTTTCCAAATGATATCCATGAATTTGTATTCGGCATCAAAAAGTTTAAATTCTTCCATCATTGATTCCTCCTGGCAAAAGGTTTATCACGATAAACTTAACTGAAGTTTATCGTGATAAACCTTTTCTGTCAATAAAAATATATCAAATTTAGCATTTTTTCATAATATTAGTCGTTCTATTCCTTACGGCAAGATAACTCTATACTATCTTTACCTACAATTTCCAGGCCTCTTATCATGAAAATAGTCTGTTAAGTATAATTAACTAATATTTAATACCTTGCGCTTTAAATTAACTGAGGAAAAATACCGAATAAGTTCCGGCACCGACATGAGAACCGATGGCGGCCCCAATTTCGGAAATCACAAAATCCCCGCAGCCAAACTTTTTCTCCAGCAGTTGTTTTATTTCCAGAGCACCTTCATAATCATTGGAATAGTTAATGCCAATTAACTGCTGCGATAAATCGCGCCCTCTTTGCTCCATTATTTCCAACATTCTCTTTTTAGCCTTCTTTAGTCCGTGAACTTTTTCCAGAGGTACAATAGCCCCATTAACAAAATGCAAAATCAGTTTTATATTCAATAAATTACCCAGTGCAGCTGAGGTTGCGCTGACCCTGCCGCCGCGTTTTAGCATTTCAAAATTACCTACTATAAACAGATGTTGAATGCGGGCAATATTATCCTCTATTTCCGCCAGCACTTCTTCTTTGTTTTTCCCCGCCTGAATAGCACGGGCCGCACGAATTACTGTAAGACCATATCCTACCGAGGCGCTTTTGGAGTCAATAACGGTAATCCGGTCCGGGGCAATGCCATCACGGGCCACACAGGCTGATTGGTATGTGCCACTCAGCTCAGATGAAAAAGCAATATAAATGACCTGATCTGAACTGTTTTTAATTACCTCTTCAAACTCCTGTTGAAACTCAAGCGGAGTTATCTGTGAAGTAGTCGGCATTACACCCGGTTCGGAAATCATACGGTAAAATTCTGATGGGTTAATGTTTAAACGATCACGATAGGTATTATCTTTTATAGTAACCGGCATATGAAACAGTTTAACCTCAAGCTCCTGTAGAAGATCCGCTTGCAAATCACAGGCATTATCAGCGTAAAGTCTTATTGCGATGAAGGTTCCCCCCTTTTTTAAATTTCCTTTTGGGAAACTTATAACGCATTGTAACTCTTTATTACAACTTTAAACAAGGTTTAATTATAACAATCATACCCCGTTATTTAAACATATGGCAGGATTAGCAAGTCGATTACTTAATCTCATTATTTTTGTTCGTAATTTCATGACAGGTATTTTTGCTTCCGGAATCAAGAAATTCTCTTCGCATTACTCGCAATAAAGTATAGAATTAATCATTAAGGATTTTTAAATTCATGTAATAACTCTCCATTATTTTTAATCGAGGAATGAATTAATGAACCGTGAAAGAATTCTCACTCCGCTGTTTTTATTTGCTGTTGCCAGCCTTTTCATAGGTATATACAGCGGTCTATATGAACCGTCTTTTAATAATTATCTGGCCCATGTTCATCAATTGGATGCTGTAGCCCGGGGAGCTCTGGAGTTTCCGCGTGAACTGCCAGGCTTTCTTATTGTTTTCATTTTTGCCTTGTTGGCCTTTTTACCTGACACGCGCATTGCCATGTTTGCTGCCTTTTTAATTTGCATATCGCTTTTAGGTCAAGCATACCTGGCACCGGATATGAACTGGGTGATAGTATGGATGCTTATCTGGAGTACCGGTGCTCATCTGTATATGACGCTAAAAAACTCAATCTGTCTGCGTTTGGCTGACAAAGGCCACGAGGGGCGATTGCTGGGTGCCATTGGGGCATTGGAGTCAGTGGGGATTTTATTGGGTATGGGAGTGGTATACTGGGGAGCAACGCATTTAGATATTTCTTTCAGTGTTATTTTTCTTATAGCCGGTATTTGCGCCCTCTTAGCCAGTTTAAGTATGCTATTGATAAAACCCATTCCCCTTAAACGCCCGGAAAAATATTTGTTAATTAAACGCAAATACAGTTTGTTTTATTTATTAAATATTTTATTTGGAGCACGAAAACAGATATTTTTAACCTTTGCCCCCTGGGTATTAATCAAAGTGTTCAACTGTGATATAGAAACCTTCGCTTTTTTGGGTATAATTGGCACGGTAATAAGTCTGGTATTCAGGCCGCTTTTAGGCAGAGCTATTGATAGCTGGGGAGAAAAAATAGTTATTGGCATTGAATCACTACTGCTTATAATCATCTGTGTGCTTTATGGGATGTCTCCCCTGTGGTTTCCTGCCCGTATTGCACTAATAATAATAATGATATGTTATGTAGCCGATCAATTACTGTTTTCGGTTAATATAGCCCGGGCTACTTATTTAAACCGCATTGCCGAAAGTCAGTCAGATATTGCCCCTTCCCTATCCATGGGAGTAACGCTCGATCATGGGGTATCTATGCTGGTGCCCATTGCCGGCGGTTTCCTCTGGGCATATGTTGGCCACCATTGGGTTTTTCTGGCTGCTGCTTTTATTGCCGTTCTTAATTTAATATCTGCCTTATTCATTCCGGATCTGGATCGCAGTTTATATAACACCGACCTCGAAACCCTTGAATAACTATTTCCGGCTAAATATCCCGGAATTTATATTTTGTTAATATGAAAGTTAATTAAATTATGCAAACTCCTCAATTAAAAGTCAGGCTAAGTCAGAAAAATTCAGGCAAGTCAGGTTAAAAAATTCGTTTCCGCACTAAGTCGTCTGTTCTTATTCCGAAACAAAACCGGCAACTTTATCCAACTCCGTCTTTAAATCATTGGAAGATAGCAATCCGGCACGCTCAAAACTAATCTGACCTTCTCCATTCAGAATAATGCTGGTTGGTACTACTTTAACCTTATATTTATTTCCCAATTCGGCATTTTCCATTTTACTGAGATTGACATAAACAAAGCGCACCTTTTTTTCATATTGCGGTTGTAATTCATCAAAGCTGACCAGCTGATCCTTGCAATATGGTCAAGTATCAGTACCAAATAAAACCCAGACTGCCAGTCCTTCTTCCCGGGCATTGGCAATAGTCTGTTCTGCATTCATTGATTCATTAACTGTTGATTTGCCTTGTTTTATCGGTAATTTCTCTTCTTTATTGGCTGCCAATCCATTAATTATTAAAAACCCGCCAATAATAATTAAGGTCACGCGAAATAATAGCTTCCCGTTTAATTTCATACCGACCACCTCATACTAAATCATTTACTTTTCTCATAATAGCATACTAACAATAAATATTACCCGCCTCGATTGTTCATAATATAACTACGCAAATTTTTGGAGTACAGGATTGCAAAAAATATTAATCAAAATTATACTGACGATGCAGAAAATTATAATTCCTGAATATGGAAGTTCATAATTAAAAATTTTATAGAAGATGAATAAGCCTGACAAGCCGACCGATCTTACACAATATAGCAATTGTCACACTTTTTTTAATTGTGAATAATATAATTAATTGCAGATATCTCATTTCACTTCTCAGCTAAATGTGTTAATATGGTTAATATATGGCAGATGCTGTATGAACGGATAAGGGGGTTGAGGAAGGGCATTATATTT
Source organism: Syntrophomonadaceae bacterium (assembly GCA_028698695.1). Lineage (GTDB taxonomy): Bacteria > Bacillota > Syntrophomonadia > Syntrophomonadales > Syntrophomonadaceae > JAAYBS01. Next base: position 5,348 of record JAQVWB010000077.1, read on the forward strand.
TAAGACCCGGACGAATATCTACTCTTACCCAAAAAAATTTAAAAAGGAGTGAAGGTATAGTATGAAGATCGCTGGAAAGACTGCTATCGTAACCGGTGGAGCATCCGGTCTTGGTGAAGCAGCAGTAGAGCGTCTGCACGCTGCTGGTGCCAATGTTGTCATCGCTGACCTTAACGAAGAAAAAGGAAATGCGCTGGCTGCAAAATTAGGTGACAAAGCTTTATTTGTAAAATGTAATGTTACTTCCACTGATGATGTAAAAGCCACCATCAATGCTGCTGTTGACAAGTTTGGTGCTCTTCACATTCTGGTAAACAATGCTGGAATGGGTAGCGCTGGACGCACCATCGGCAAAGACGGCCCCTGGAACATTGATTGGTTTAAAATGGTTATGGATGTTAACCTGATTGGCGCTTTTAATATGCTTTCCAATGCTGCATATGCAATGGACAAAAACGATGCTGGCGACGAAGGTGAAAAGGGTGTTATCATCAACGTAGCTTCTGTAGCTGCTTTTGATGGTCAGATTGGACAGGCTGCTTATTCCGCATCCAAAGGCGGAGTTGCTGCTATGACTCTTCCTGTAGCCAGAGACTTATCCAGACATTTGATTCGTTGTAACACCATTGCTCCGGGAACTTTTGACACCCCGATGCTGCAACAGCTGCCTCAGGCTGCTCGTGATTCCCTGGCTGCATCAATTCCGATGCCTCAGAGACTGGGAAATCCGGTTGAGTTTGCTATGTTAGTTCAGGCTATTGTAGAAAACAATTATCTGAACGCTGAAACCATTCGTTTGGATGGCGCCATCCGTATGGCTCCTAAATAAAAACTGCCGACTACTTAAAAAAGCCCGCCTTTTATGGCGGGCTTTTTATATTATTACTGAGAGATGGTTATGGTGCTATTCAATCTTATTGGTTTTCCGCCACAATTTTAATTTGGCAGCTTCCTTAATCAATTCATCCTGAAATTTTGGATGTGCAATTGATATCAATAATTCAGCCCGCTGCCATACCGGCTTGGCCCTTAATAAGACCGCCCCATATTCGGTTACAATATAATCCACCATCTGGCGCGGTACAGTAGTTATACTGGCCGGAGAAAATGTCGGTAAAATACGGGATCTCATATTGCCTTCACTGTCAGTAAAAGTAGAAGACAGACAAATAAAACTTTTTCCACCTCTTGACCATTGAGCTCCCAGCACAAAATCCCACATGCCTCCATTTCCGGATATCTGAGTAGTATCCATACTTTCAGCATTTACCTGGGAATATAAATCAATTTGTACCGCATTTACAATGGAAATAAAATTATCCAGTTGACAAATTACACGGGGCTCATTGGTATAATCAACCGGATAGGAAGCCAGAGCCGGATTATTATGCATAAAATCATACATCCTCTGACTGCCGATCGCAAAAGTGTACGCACAGCGGTGCCGATCAAAATTTTTGGCGCTGCCATTCATGCGACCCGATTCTATCATATCAACATACGCATCAACAAACATTTCTGTATGCCCGCCCAAATTTTTTAAATCCGAGGTAGCAATAGCTTTACCTACTGCATTAGGCATACCCCCAATTCCCAGCTGAATACAACAGCCGTCATGAATAAAATTCATCAAATGGGCGGCTATTTTTTTGTCTATTTCGGTGGGCTCCGCCCCGGGTATATCCGGCAACAGTTGGTCGTCCGGTGCTTCTACAATATAGTCTGCCATGGAAATATGAACAGCCTCTTCAGCACCACCCAGACATACCGGCATGTTTTTGTTGACTTCCACAATTACATAATCTGCAACCTCCATATTGGCCATAGTTTCTGAATTTTGCGGCCCGAGATTGAAATATCCATGCTCATCCATCGGGCAAACTACCGAAATAGCCACATTACGATGAGGTGCAACCCTATCCCGGTAAAGCGAAGGGGCCTGATGATATAAAATTGGTGAATAGTAACATAATTCATAATTAGACTGTAATATGCGGGATATTTTACTGAATTGCCAGTCATGATAAGTAAAACTGTCCCTGAGTTTGGCAACTTCGGGAACCGGCGGAAGTGTTACCGCCGAATAAATCTGTACATCCTTCAGCTCATCCTTGCGAGCCGCCAGTGCCAAGTCACATTGAACCGGCTTGCCGTTAAAAAAGCCATAATCCACTATATCACCTGATTTAACTATACTGACTGCTTCCTCCGCTGAAACCAATTTACGATTGTACTCCTGCCTGTACATAATAACTCCCCCCCATTTCTTTCTCTTTTTTTCTGTACTAATTAAAAGAAAGTTAGTTAAATTTTCCCTCTATTCAGTATTATGTAACTACTTTCGATATCCTGTAAGGTGAAATTTTATAAATTAATTATCAAATTTAGGACCCGGTAGTAATAACGAGGTTTAAACAAGTATAATGTAAAGAGTATTAGCGGAGGGGCAGGGAGAATAGGCTTTGTTTAAGATAACCAAACATATTAATGTACTGGAGTTGCCGCGTTTTAAATTTCCTTACTGTAACTGCATTTGGATTGATGATGAGATTGGATGTCTCATAGATTCAAGTCCTGCAGATGATGAACTAACTAATCTGACCGGAAAAAGAATTGATTTAATAGTAAATTCCCACGGTCATCTGGATCATTATTTTCATAATGTTGATTATCCCGATACCAGGGTATTTATGCATGAAAAAGACCAGGCTATGGCCCAGTCAGCAAAAGCTTATTTGCATAATTTTAATTTCTATGCGCGGGTACCTGACGAAAAACTGCATGCCCTTTATATGGATGCGATTCACTACCGCACCACGCATATAAACGGGGATTTATGCGATGGACAACTAATGGAAACGGGCAAAACCCGTTTCGAGGTTTTACATCTGCCCGGTCATTCAGCCGGTCACTGCGGTTTTTTATTCCCTGATCAGGGGTTTGTTTTTACCGCCGATCTGGACTTGTCCCCCTTTGGTCCCTGGTATGGTAATATAAACTGTTCAATAACTGAACTAATTGGCTCAATTGAAAGATTAATTGAACTAAAACCTGATTTTATTATCAGCGGTCATGGTCAGGCATTAATCAAAGATCGTGTAACTGCCCGGCTAAAAGGGTATCGCGATATTGTTTATGAACGTGAACAGCGGATAGTATCTTTAATGTATCGGGGAATAAATAATCTCGTTGAAATAGCCAAACATTTGCCTGTCTATGAGAAGCTGCCTCCCCCTGAACAAGTATTTTTCCTTTATGAAATTACTATGATTGATATTCATATGCAACATTTAATCGCCAGCGGCAAAGTTATACAGAACAAAGATAATTATTATTTAAACAGTGGAGTAAAACCATCCAGCTTTGATCCTCCCC
>JAQVWB010000078.1 GCA_028698695.1 Syntrophomonadaceae bacterium
AACCCTATAACAAAATCGAAACCCTATACACCCTTGAATATACACTTACTCTTTTTAATCTCGACATCTCTCCCGATGGAAAATACCTCTCGGCAACATTGGCTGAAGTTGCTCAGCTAAAGCCTACCCTGGAGACTAATACGGTGGTGGGTTTATTTACAGCCGGACAGATTAACGGGACTTCCGGATATGAGGAAGCAGCAGCGCAGGGCTTAATCGCTGGAATTAATGCCGCCCTTATGGTGCAGGAAAAAGAACCGTTTATACTTAAACGAAGTGATGCATATATAGGAGTATTAATTGATGACCTGGTTACCAAAGAAATTGACGAACCCTACCGTTTGCTTACCTCCCGGGCAGAATACCGGCTGCTGTTGCGTCAGGATAATGCAGATTTGCGCCTGACGGAAAAAGGCCGGCAGATAGGATTGGTTAACGATTATCGTTGGCAAATATTCCAGGACAAAGCAGAACTGTTGGAAAAGCAGAAACAATTAATGAAAGACCATACATTTACTCAGGCAGATAAGAAAATAGCAGCTTTTTTAGCAGCTAAAAACAGTGCTGCTTTAAAAGACCGCATATCTTTATGGGAATTATTACGCCGTCCGGAAATGAGCATGGAAGACTTCGCCACGCAGGGATTTGTTGAAGAGCAGGATGTGGATATATTGGAACAACTGGAAATCCAGGCTAAATACGAGGGATATATCTCCAAACAGCAAGAGCAGGTTAACAAGTTTGAAAAACTGGAAAGTAAAACTATTCCCCAGGATATAAATTACAAAGATGTATCGGGACTTTCCAATGAAGCATTACACAAATTAACTACCCGCTTGCCGGTATCGGTAGGCCAGGCATCGCGAATTGCCGGGGTTAATCCTGCAGATATAAATATTTTATTAATATATTTAGAAAAACAAAGAAGGAAATAAGAGACGCATATGGAATATAATGTAAATAGATACAGGGATTTATTAATCGATGAAAATACCCGACAAAATCTGGTGAGCCGCAAAAGCATAGATTCTGAATTGGACAAGCATATTCAGGACAGTCTGGCGATAACCAACTACCTGGATTTAGACAGGCAAAAAGTAATTGACATGGGCAGCGGTGCAGGTTTCCCCGGATTAATACTGGCTATGCATTATCCGGAAGCCAGTTTTACTCTGGTTGAATCCGATAAAAAGAAATCAGCTTTTCTTTCCCGGGTGGTTCAGGAAATCGATCTGAAGAATACTGGCGTTATTAACCGTCGAGTGGAGGAACTGGGACAGGATAATGATTTTAGGGAAGGATTCGATATTTGTACTGCCCGAGCGGTAGCGCCTTTGCAGGTTTTATTGGAATATGGTATTCCTCTACTTAAAACCGGCGGCTGGCTGGCTTTATGGAAAGGTATAAATTACGTGGCAGAAATAGAAGCTGCCCGACAAGCCTTAACCATTTTGCAAAGCAAGGTGGAAGAAGTATTTCAATATAATCTTATCGGGGAACGGGATCGGGCTATAGTATTAATTAAGAAGCATCAACCTACCCCGGCCAGATATCCGCGTCGAGTTGGAATCCCTGCAAAACGGCCATTATAGGAGGTGGAACCATTGGTAATCAAAAGCCTGGAAAGACTCCTGGGACGAAATGCAGAGGTGAAGGTTTGCAGTATAGATTTGTATAAAATTAAACCGGGCCCTTATCAACCCCGTAGGCAGTTTAGTGAAAACGATTTACAGGAATTAGCACAATCAATTGAAGCTTATGGTGTAATCCAGCCAATTATAGTTCGTCAGATTTCAGATGGTTATCAGATTATTGCCGGGGAAAGACGTTATCGCGCCTGCTGTTTATTACAGCTCGAGACTATTCCCGCCATTATCCGGGATATGAATGATGAAAAGGCCGCAGCAGTGTCTCTGATAGAGAACTTGCAGCGTCGGGAACTAAGTTATCTGGAAGAAGCTAATGCATATAGCATGCTTATTCATGAATTTGGCTTAACGCAGGATGAATTAGCGAGAAGGATTGGGCGCAGTCAGCCTTCCGTTGCCAATAAAATGAGATTGTTAAAATTGCCTGAACCAGTTCAGTCATTGATATCACCGGATATAATTACGGAAAGACATGCCCGGGCTCTGCTAAAACTGAACTCGACCGAATTGCAAATGACGGTACTGCGTGAAGTGTATGAAAGAGAACTTACCGTAAAGGAAACCGAGGAAATGGTTGCTTGTCTGTGTCAGCATAGTATCCCCAGGGAAAAGCAGGAAAAAGAAAATGGACAGAATGTCTCCATGATAATCCGTGATGCCAGGATATTTATTAATACTATTAAAGAAACGGTAAAACGGGCCAGACAAACGGGCATAGATATGACTATCAGCGAAATTGATCAGGAGGATCAATTTGAATTAGTAATACGCATAGTGAAGCGTCAACAGGAAAACCTTAGAACGGCCCGGGGTTGATGTAACAAAGTTGTATAGCCATATAAAAAAAAAGCGCACCACCAAATATTAAAGATGTTTCAACATTGGAGGTGCGCGTAACTTTTTATCTGTTCCTGAAACTGTTAATATATCAGGGTTTAGGTCCCAGGCATCTTCGTAAAGACCCGACGTGGATCAACATCATTACGAAGGATAGTTAATACCTCATCAGATGGAGGTTCAACAAACTCCAACTTATCAGGAACCAGTAGTTCAAAACCGGTACAAGCCTGAGCTATTTCCACAGTCATTCCCGGGTTAAGAGCCTTGATTCTCATCCGCTTGGAAACCGGATCAAAATCATAAACTCCGACCTGAGTAACCACTGCAGTTGGCCCACCCAACAAACCTGCCTTGGCTCTGCTATCTCCCCCCTGGAGATAACCGGGAGTAGTTATAAAATCCACTCTTTCCGGGAAGCGATCGGGAGTCTGAAGACCAACCAGCACGGACTGTTCAGTCAGGGAACCGATATCATTTCCGCCGCCACTTCCTGGCAGAATCGACTTCAAATTCTCATAACTGCCAATAACGGAAGTATTTACATTTCCATACATATCTATCTGGGCTCCGCCCTGGAAGGCGATATCCACATAACCTATGGCACATTGGCCAAATGACAGGGACATTTCCATGGACATAGGTGATTTACGGAAAGTAAAAGGACAGCCTACTGACCAGGGCATATCACCCTCTAAAGGATCCTGTCCCCCACTTTCATAAACCATGGTGATATTCTTTGCATGGGTTTTCTTGGCTAGCATACCTCCAACCATGGGAAGGCCAGTACCTACATAAACAATTTCCCCATCGGTAATAAGGCGGGAGAGATTATAAGCCAGCATCTCCAAGGGGTTAGCCGGTGCTACATTACTCATTAAGATACCTCCTTCCTTAATCCCACTTAGGGATGACTTCCTGGTAATCAAAGCTTACCAGCGAGTCGTCGATAGTGTACTGAGCAGCCTGCATTTGTTTGCGCACGGTATCAATAAAGCGAATACCGCCTAACTTGTCGATAAATTCATATTGATCTTTAGTTGAGAATACCCAATGATCAAAGTATGCTTTAATGTTCTCTTCGGTGGGGGTTGCATTACGAATCAGCCATTCCCACCATTCCCTTGACCAGTAATAATGTCCGGGACAGCATCCTGGCAGGGCTCCGTAAGGCAAATCAACAACTGCATCGACATACCAGAAAGGAATGACTGCGCTGCTGTTATTACGAATAGTCATCTCCGGAACAATTCTTTCCGCGGTAATGATTACTTTGCGGCAAGCAGCTGAAAGTGCTATGTCATTAAGAGCCGGCCCTTCAATAACAGCATTACCGTAACGGTCAGCCTGCTGAACATGAATTATACATACATCAGGGAATAGGGCTGGAATTAGAGCCACTGGTGAATTATCCGTTCCAACCGGACTGTCTATTACCTTAACATAGGGGTTTTTAGTCAGCATATCTGTACCGAGGAGCTGTTTTGAAGCAATAAAGGGGGCTCCCAATTGAGCTGCTTTAAAGCCAAGAGCCATTGTTCCATGACTCCATATGGAGAGTAGTTCTGATTTTTTAGTTTTAATAGCGCGGGCAAAGTTCTTGTCGTTACCGCGCATCTCAACGCCAATATAGGAAAGATGTATACCGGCAAGCATATCAAAAGCCATAAAATATGAACAATTTGACATTGGGGAGCCTATTCCAATCAGATTCTTTTTTTTCTGACGAACCATTTCAAAATAGGCCTGAATGGGACTTCTTACATAAGAAAATCCGGTTTCGGCAAAAATGTCACCGTCTTGAACAAACTGGCCGATTGCGTCTGACAAGGACATACGCTTGTCACGTTTACGACGATCTTTTTTGAGGTGGAATTCCCGAGCGTCCTTGTAATCAACCAGTCTATCCATTTGCTCTTGAGTAGCAAAGAGATATCCCATTAAATATGACCCTCCTTTTTATTACTAATGGAAATATTATATTTGTACCTGCCTGGAATCACCCCCCGTTTATACAACTTTGATACTAATACACCCTAACTGCTGCTGAGACTAAAAAATAAATGAACTGGTATGTAAGAGGGTACATGCGTGATACATTGTACTATTAACGCGGCATACCATAATATATCCATTATAGAGAAACAGTACCAATCAAACAATAGATTTTGATAAAATTGTCCGTATTAATCGAAATTCAGAAAATTCCGGAATATTATATTGGTTCATCTAAGCAGGCACAGTAAACCTTCCTAGAGTAGAATCAAGCTTTATATCTTCAAAATAATTGCTTATTTGCAAAAACAGCTTTTATAGCAGGATTTAAACCAGGGATAATAGAAATAACTTATCAGGCTAGCGAAAGGTGGAAAAAATATATGGCAAAGCTGATAGCTATAGCCAATCAGAAGGGCGGGGTGGGTAAAACTACCACGGCTATTAATCTGGGGGCATATATAGCCATGGCTGGATACAGGGTGTTGCTGGTGGATATTGATCCCCAGGGCAATGCAACCAGCGGATTGGGGGTAAACCGCAAAAAGATTAAGTATTGTGCTTATAATTTACTAGTGGACGAAATTGAGCCGCAAAAGATTATTACCGGAACGCGCATCCAAAACCTGCATTTACTACCTTCCACTATTCAACTGGCCGGGGCTGAAGTAGAATTGGCGGCTCGTCAAAACCGGGAAAGTGTATTGAAAAGAGGATTGCAACCAGTAGAACCCTTTTATGATTACATATTTATTGATTGTCCTCCTTCGCTGGGTATTTTAACTTTGAATGCGTTGGTCGCATGCAACTCGGTTTTAATACCGCTGCAATGTGAATACTATGCTTTGGAAGGATTAAGTCAGCTGATGGATACCATTCAACTAGTGCGTAGAAGAATGAATGCAGCGATTAAAGTAGAAGGAATCGTATTTACCATGTTTGATGGACGTACTAATCTGTCCATTCAGGTAGTAGATGAAGTTAAGAAGCATTTTAAAAAAGAAGTTTACCGGACCATAATTCCACGCAATATACGCTTAAGCGAAGCACCCAGTCATGGCAAACCAATTATGACTTATGATCCACGTTCAAAAGGTGCGCAGGTATATGCAGAACTGGCTCAGGAGGTGATTGGACGTGCCTAAGCAGGAAAGAGGACTTGGCCGGGGCTTGGATGCACTGTTCGCCAGTGCTACCGACTATGATCAGGAAATGGTAAGTGAGGTGCCGATTAGCGAGATTGTTCCGCGAGAAGAACAACCACGTAAAAGTTTTGACCAGGAGTCGTTAAAAGAACTTTCAGATTCAATTCGTGAACATGGTGTATTGCAACCGCTGCTGGTACGAACAAAAAACAACAAATACGAGATTATTGCCGGTGAGCGACGCTGGCGTGCAGCTCAGCAAGCCGGCTTGGAAGTGCTGCCAGTATTAGTTAAAGATATTAATGATGCAGAAGCAGCCGAAATTTCATTAATAGAAAATATTCAAAGAGATGATCTGACTGTGCTGGAGGAAGCGCTGGCTTATCGGAATTTGATTGAAAGGTTTGCTTATACGCAGGAAGAATTAGCCTCGCGGGTTGGTAAAAGTCGTGCGCATATCGCCAATACCGTCAGGATATTAAAGTTGCCTGCTGAAATACTGGACTATATTGAAAAGGGGAAAATAAGCGCTGGACATGCCAGGGCACTGATGGGTCTATCAACTGAACAGGAACAACTTAAAGCCGGTCGTGAAATTATTGCCGGAAATATGACAGTGCGGGAAACGGAAAAAACAGTTAAGATAAAAAAATCTAAAACAACTAAAAAGAAAGCGGTAAAACCAGTGGAGATTTCTGAATTGGAAAATTTGCTGGAAAAACATCTGGCCACTCGTACTAAAATATTATCCAATGGCAACGCAGGTAAAATAGAAATCAGTTATTACAGCGGAGACGACCTGGAGCGACTAGTTGAACTTATGGGAATTAAACTGTAAAACCTGGGGAAAATGTTTCACGTGAAACATTTTCCCCGTTACACTTGAAAACTTAAACTAAGCTAATAATTAGAGCCTGATTCGAACTGATAATCAAATAATAAAAATCGTCAGGCACAGTCAGACATAGGCAGTAAAAAGTCCCTTTACCGGACTGCCGAGGTGTCCAAGCCTTCGGCTATGAACACCAATTCTAAAATAAAGGAAACCCAGGCTAATCATAACCAGTGTAGAGAATATTATATTTCACAAAGAGGACAGCAATGAATTTCCGTAAAAAAAAGAAAGCCACGCGACAGATTAATGGATATACGGTGCTAATAATTCCCCAGGGGACCAAAAACCCCAAACGAATGACTTTCTCCTCGTCCAAAGCCAAAGTTATAGTTGGTGTGGGGGTAACATTTGTCCTGGGGTTGGTTTTGATTGCCGGATTATATGCCAGTGGCATGAACGATATACGAAGGGTACAGACGATTAAACAGGATAATCATTCCCAGGCCGATACCATCAGGCAATTAAATGAAGAGATTAAATCCCTGGAAGCACAACAGAAAGAACTGGCGAACAAGCAGACCGAAATAAAGAGATTAATGGGAATAAGTACGGAATCCAGGAGATCAACGCAACCCTCGCGCGGAGGCAAAGGCGGCGAGGTGGCGTATTCTATTCATGAGAGAAATGATGCACTGGAGCGGAGCCAAAATATAAAGACTTCATTAAATTCCGCTGATAAAGAGTTGGACGTGTTAATCGCCAAAGTTAAAAATGATCAATCTTACTTCCGCCGATTACCTAACCAATGGCCCTGTGAAGGAGAGATAAGCTCGACTTTCGGATGGAGGGATTCTCCCTTTGGTGGGAGAAGCGAAAGCTTTCATGATGGGTTGGATATAGCCAACTATTCAGGGACTGATGTGGTAGCTGCCGGAGATGGACGCGTTATTGAGGCAGGATGGAAACCTGTCTATGGCAGAACTATTATCATAGACCATGGTGCGGGACTGACTACTAAATATGCACACAACTCCAGTATATTGGTAGATGAAGGAGAACGCATAAAAAAAGGACAGCTAATTGCGAAAATGGGTAGTTCTGGTCGCAGTACCGGGCCACACCTGCACTTTTCCGTATTTAAAGGAGATGATCCGGTTGACCCGTTAATTTATTTACCGGATAGATAGAATTAGTAAAGGAGATATTCAATTGAGAAAGAAAGCCAGGGAATATGCAAATATTGAGAGTGTCATCTCCGAAACCGTAGAAGTAAAAGGCGATATTACCTCGCAAAGCTCGCTACGATTGGATGGGAAAGTAGAAGGCAGACTACAAATTAAAGGAGATCTGATTGTTGGCGAGAAGGGGTATATCAAAGGTGAAGTAAGGGTCACCAACCTGATGCTGGCCGGGAAAATTGAGGGAAATGCTGCTGCGATCGGACGCCTGGAAATAACAGCAACCGGAAAAATGTACGGAGATGTAACCTGTAATCTATTAACCATTGAAGAGGGCGGTCAATTAGATGGTACATCTAAAATGTTAAGGGACAAGGAAAAGCCTGAATTGGAAAAGGCCAGGATATCCAAGAAAAACTAGTCAGGGGGCGGGGGGTTTGTTCAAAAATCGACGTGAAGCAGGCTATCTGCTGGCACAAAAACTTACAGAAGAACAGGTGAAATTTGATTTGGTTCTCGCTATTCCTCGAGGTGGCGTTATTACTGCGGAAGTGATCGCCCAACATTTTGACTGCCCGCTTGACATCATTATGGCTAAAAAAATTGGTTCACCTAGTTTGCCTGATTATGCGCTTGGTGCAGTATCTCTGGATGGAGAAGTATTAGTCCATCACCACATGGTCAATCGGTTGGCAGAAATGGATCACGATATAATGAGGCAATTAACCAACGATACCATTAAAGAATTGCGGCGTCGTTATGCTTTATTACGCGGCAATCGTTCCACGATAGAGGTAAAAAATCGCCAGGTTTTACTGGTAGATGATGGCATTGCTACCGGCTTTACTATAAAAGCGGCTCTGGATTACTTGAAGCGTAATGGAGTTGCCAGTATTATTATTGCTACCCCTGTATGCAGTAGAAGTGCCTTCCAGTTTCTGGACCAGGAAGTAAACCGGATTATAACGCTGTTAGTTCCCGACCAGTTTTATGCCGTCAGTCAGTTTTATAATGATTATAGTGCGGTCGAAGATCGAGAAATAATCGA
>JAQVWB010000079.1 GCA_028698695.1 Syntrophomonadaceae bacterium
TATAGGTCCGAGACCACTGAAAAAGTTCTCTTTTGCGTGTCATTCTGAGCTATAGCGAAGCAACCTTAATTACACCCGAAAGGGTGTATCAGTAGTCCCTTAGGGGGAATCTCGTTAGCGGAAGGACCAATATTACGGACTTCCAAAAGAGATCCTTCGTCGCCTGCAGCTCCTCAGGATGACATTAATGATACTTTTCAACAGTCTCGGACAGGTCCGCTGTCTCCATGACTCACTATTGTTCTGTTAACGCTCGCTTTATCCAGCCGCGCCGGCGATAAATGATTAAGTAAATAATAGTTTTAAAGAACCAGTCAAGAATAAATACCAGCCATACCAGGGTAATTCCCCAATGCAATACGCGTATAATCAAATAGATCAGCGGCAAGCGAAATAACCAGGTAAAAAACAGGCTGATAAGAAAAGGAGTGCGGGTATCACCGGCACCTTTTAGGGCACCACCAATTACCATGCTTACAGCCACTGTTATTTGCTCTAATGAAGCCAAACGGATCAGCCAGGCGGATAGCTGGATAACTTCCCGATCGTTTGAGAATATTGCTGCCACTTGATAAGGTATGAGTGCAAAAACCAACCCTAAAAAACCCATCAACAGAACGGCAAATTCCAGGCATCCTCTGGCCGCATCAGATAAAGCTTTTTCGTCCCTGGCCCCAACCGCCTGTCCCACGAGGGTAGTGGCAGCAATTGCCAGCCCAAACCCGGGCATATATGAAATAGATTCAACGGTTACGGCTACCTGATGACAGGCAAATACCAGTGTACCCATATAAACCAGTAAATAAATTGATATCAAATGACTTACAGTTTGAAATAGTTGTTCCAGCATGGTGGGGAAACCCAGGCGTACAATACTGGTAAACACATTAAGTTTTAAGCGAAACAAGGCATCTAATTTCAGGGTTATACCGCCTTTACCGCTTAATAAAAACCACATGGCGATTATAAAGCCTAAAACATGAGCCCCGGCAGTAGCCCAGGCAGCACCGGAGACTCCCAGAGAAGGAAATCCCCATTTACCGTAAACCAGGACATAATCACCAACCACATTGAAGACATTAGTTATTACAGCTATAACCATGGGGATATCAGTACGTCCGTAACCACGAAACAGGGAATGTACCATATACAGGATTAATGCTACCGGAGCAATTTTAAAGGTAATCATCAAATAGCCATAAGCCTGCTGGTATACTGATGCTTCTACGGAAAACAGGTTTAACAATTGACTGGAATAACCCAGTCCCAGATATGCCGCTGCCAGACCCAGAGTTAAAGCCATTATCAGTGTATGGGCAATTATCTGGTCAATACTGGCTTGCTGGTTGGCCCCTTTTCCCTGAGCAACCAGTATGGTGGAGCCTATTGCGAGGGCCTCCAAAAGCAGTATTACCGCAAAGAAGATTTCGGCACCCAGGCTGACTGCTGCCAGCGCTTCAGGCCCCAGGCGCCCGACAATAGCAATATCTACCACGCCGATGAGCATATACATAATCATTTCAACAATGGCCGGGCCGGCAATAGTTATAATTTGTTTTCGTAAGAGGATGTTTTTAAAAATTAACATATGGAATTCCTGTAATTAGATTTAATAGCTTAATACTTATCCAGTTTACTGTTTATTTGCAGGTTGCGCTATCAGGTGAATTGATTGAAAAACAACATCGCTTGAGTAGATGGGACAGGTAACATAAAATAGAACTACATTAATGAGCATGGTTGGGGGTAAATATGTATTTTTGGTTTAGTCTGACTTTAATACTGATTGCTGATCAATTAAGTAAATGGTGGGTAATACAAAACATGGTGGTGGGTGATAGTTACCCGCTTATAGAGGGTGTATTGCATCTTACCTATGTACAAAACCGGGGAGCAGCTTTTGGAATATTACAGGGATATTCCTGGATATTTTTAATCTGTGCCCTGTTAGTAGTTGTTGCCTTGATCTATTATAATTTTCGCAATAAAACTTTGCCCGCAGATCAAATTATTATGGGCTTGATAGTTGGGGGAGCAACTGGTAATTTATTAGATCGCTGGCAATACAACTATGTGATAGATTTTTTTGATTTGCGCTGGTGGCCGGTTTTTAATATTGCTGATATGGCTATTGTATGTGCCGGAATATTACTCGTAACCCAGATTATTTTCCAGGAGAAGTGGGGTAAATAGATGTTAAGAAGTGAAAAATTCCTTATTACACAAGAGGCAGAAGGAGAGCGTCTTGATATCTTTCTGGCTGATAAGATGGAAGGCATGTCGCGCTCGACTATTAAAAGTTTAATTGATGATGATATGGTGAAAGTTGATGGAGTAAATAAACGGCCCAGTTATCGTCTGAAAAGTGGTGAAGAAGTTCTGGCTTTAATTCCCCAGGTAAGACAGATTGAATTGGAGCCTCAGGATATAGCACTGGAAATTATTTATCAGGATAATCATATAGCTATAATTAATAAACCGGTTGGCATGGTAGTACATCCTGCTCACGGTAATTGGGATAATACGCTGGTTAATGCCTTGTTGTACCATATAAAGGATTTATCCGGTATTAATGGCGAACTGCGACCTGGGATAGTGCATCGACTGGACAAAGATACTTCAGGGGTAATGGTGGTAGCAAAAACTGATCAGGCCTTAAGAAGTCTGTCCAACCAAATTAAAGAGCACAGCATTAACCGGGAATATACTGCTCTGGTACACGGGATAATAAAAGAAAACCTGGGTACTATTGATGCTCCTATTGGCCGAAGTAAAACTGACAGGAAAAAGATGGCGGTAGTAAATAATGGTCGGCAGGCTATCAGCAATTATCAGGTTCTGGAACGTTTTAATCAATATACCCTTATAAAGGTTAAACTTCTTACCGGAAGAACGCATCAAATCAGAGTGCATTTTGCCTATCTGCATCACCCGATAGTGGGAGATCCACTTTACGGACCGGCTAAAAAACATCTGGGTATGCGATCACAGGTTTTGCATGCTTCATTATTAGGTCTGGTTCATCCTGAAACTGGGGAATATATGGAATTTACCAGCGAATTACCAGAATATTTTTCATGTATACTCAAAGATTTGCGTAAAAACAATTGACACCGACAAAACAGTTGACTAGAATCAGTTAAGAACCTTTAAGTTGGCTCCGTGAGGCTAGCAAGGAAAATGGGATGATTGCGCCTGCCTATAACCTTACGGACTATGGCAGGCTTTTATTATGCCTGGAGGGAGGAAAACCGATGGGTTTCATTGACAAGAAAATCATTATGGATGATTTGGCTCTCAACCGGGCATTAACCAGGATTGCCCATGAAATTATTGAAAGAAATAAAGGTGTGAATAATGTTGCATTAGTGGGTATTCAAAGGAGAGGTGTGCCTCTAGCGGAAAGAGTTGCCCGGCGCATAACCGAAATTGAAAATGTTGAAGTGCCAGTGGGTATTCTGGATATTACTTTATATCGTGATGATTTGACTACTCTGGCTTCCCAGCCAGTTGTTCATCGAACCGCTGTAAATTTCAATATTAATGATATGAATGTTGTGCTCGTAGATGATGTTTTATATACCGGGCGAACGATAAGAGCTGCACTTGATGCACTTATAGATTTAGGCAGGCCTAAATCTATTCAACTAGCGGTGTTGATTGACCGGGGTCATCGGGAGTTACCCATAAAGGCTGATTTTATAGGAAAAAATGTACCCACCTCCCGACAAGAAGTTGTATCAGTATTTGTCCAAGAGGTGGATGGTAAAGATGGAGTAGTAATTCAGGAAATAACCGACTCATAGAAAGCACCCTTTAATCTGGTCCGGAGAGGCCGGCAAGGGATAGGATTTCAAAAGAGGTTAAACCTTCCTTGCCGGTAAAGCAGGAAGGTTTTTTGTATTTAAGGAGGCAGTTGCATGAATCAGAAAGATCTATTGGGACTCAAAGAGCTTAGCCGGGAAGATATTGAATCAATACTGGATACGGCTGTTCCGATGAAGGACATTATTAAAAGGGATATTAAGAAAGTACCCACTCTAAGAGGTAAGGCCATGGTTACAGTATTTTATGAAAACAGTACCCGTACGCGTACCTCCTTCGAAATTGCCGGTAAATATCTTAGTGCTGATACAGTAAACCTGGCCGTTTCTACCAGTAGCGTACAAAAAGGTGAGAGTTTAAAAGATACCGTAAAAACCATTGAAGTAATGGGTTTTGACCTGATGGTTATACGGCATTCCATGAGCGGTACTCCGCATTATGTTTCACGCAATACCAACATGAGCGTTATTAATGCAGGGGATGGAACCAATGAACATCCTACCCAGGCTTTACTGGATTTATATAGCATAAGAGAAAAGAAAGGCACCCTGGATGGACTAAAGGTGGCAATTGTGGGTGATATTCTACACAGTAGGGTAGCCAGGTCCAATATATATGGACTGAGCAAATTTGGTTGTGAGGTGCGAGTAGTTGGTCCGGCAACTCTTATGCCGCCAGGTCTGGAAAAAATGAATGTAAAAAGTTATCACAGTTTGGAAGCTGCTTTAAAAGGTGTGGATGTAATAAATATTTTGCGAATCCAGAAAGAAAGACAGCAATCCGGATTATTTCCATCTTTGGATGAGTATGCAAATCTGTACATGCTCAGACCCGAACACTTACAAGCCGCCAAAGAAGATGTGCTGGTTCTGCATCCGGGACCAATGAATCGAGGAATTGAAATATCCAGTCAGGTGGCCGAAGGGCTTAATTCAGTTATTAATGAGCAGGTAACCAACGGTGTAGCAGTAAGAATGGCTTTATTATTCCTGATGATGGGAGGCTCAAAAAATGAAGTTGCTAGTTAAGGGAGGAAGAGTAATTAATCCCTTCTCCGAACAGGATGAAGTACTTGATGTTTTGATTGAAGATGGAATCATCAAGGCAATTTCCAAGGATATTCCGGTGGGTAAAGATGTTCATACAGTACATGCTGAAAACAAAATAGTATGTCCCGGATTTATTGATATACATGTACACCTCAGAGAACCAGGATTTGAATATAAAGAGGATATTGCTTCCGGAACCCGGGCTGCAGCCGCAGGGGGATTTACCAGTATCTGTTGCATGCCTAATACTGACCCGGTAATTGATAACGCTGCAGTTGCCAGTTTTGTAAAAGAAAGAGCTGCCAAATCGGGAATAGTCAATGTATATCCTATTGGCGCAGTGACCAGGCAGCAAGCCGGCAAAGAACTGGCCGAAATAGCGGAACTTGTAGCTGCTGGTTGTGTCGGATTATCAGATGATGGCAAACCGGTACTGGGCTCGGATATTATGAGACATGCCCTGGATTATGCCAATATGTTTAATTTGCCGGTCTTTTCTCATTGTGAAGATACCGGTTTGAGTGCCGGAGGGCAAATGAATGAAGGTTATTATTCTACCATATTTGGGTTACAGGGCATCCCGCATGAAGCTGAAGAAGTAATGGTCGCCAGAGATATAATGCTGGCCGGGTTAACCGGTGCCAGGCTTCATCTGTGCCATTTATCCACGGCCCGCTCGATTGAATTGGTAAAACTGGCTAAAAAGAAGGGACTGCAAGTTACCTGTGAAGTCACACCTCATCATTTAACCTTAACTGATGAAGTTGTAGAGGGCTATGATACCGATGCCAAAGTTAATCCGCCGCTAAGAGCCCCCGAGGATATTGAAGCGCTAATCGCAGGTATTAACGATGGGACTGTGGACTGTATTGCTACCGACCATGCTCCGCACCATCTGGAAAGCAAAGATTGTGAGTTTAATCTGGCTGCATTTGGTATTTCCGGTTTGGAAACAGCCATACCCGTTGTAATGAGTATGGTTAATGCCGGTAAGATAGACTTGATGCGCATGGTGGAATTATTTACGATTGGGCCGGCCGATATTATTAATCTTGACCGGGGGACGCTTGAGATTGGAGCAATAGCTGATATTACAATAATTGATCCCGATAAAGTTAAGATGGTAAACCCACAGCAGTTCTATTCAAAAGGAAAGAATACACCATATAAAAACAGAGAATTTCGCGGATGGCCGTATGCAACCATAGTAAAGGGTGAACTGGTAGCCAGTGAAGGAATTGTCAGATAAGGAGAGATGAAACAAGATGAAAGGTTACTTGGTGCTGGAAAATGGCCGCATTTTTGAAGGTAAATTACTTAATGATTGTCTTCGGGCTGAGGGTGAGGTTGTATTTACAACTGCCATGATAAGCTACCAGGATATTATTACTGATCCGTCTTATTATGGGCAAATTGTAGTCATGACTTATCCTTTAGTAGGGAATGTAGGATTTAATGAGAAAAGCTTTGCTTCCCGGGGAGCTATGATCAGGGGATTAATAATGCGTGAAGCTACTGACTTCCCCAGTCATTATGAAATGGAAATTGATTTAATCAGCTTCCTTAATAATAGTGAAATAGCAGTATTAACTGAGATTGACACGCGTGCATTAACCAGACAGATTAGAACGGGTGGTGTTATGGGAGGGGTAATAACTGATCAGATAGATGACCTGGAAATGTTGGTTGACAAAGCTAAAAGGGCCTCCCGGGACTTGCAGGGAGACATGGTCAGATTTGTTACCCGTCGTAATATAATGAAGTTTGGAAAAGGTGATAAACGGGTAATCATGCTGGATTTGGGGACGAAAAAGGGAGCCATAACTTCATTGACCAGACGTGGATGTGAAGTGATTGCTGTTCCGGCTGCAACTGACATAAAGGAAATCCTGAAGCTGAATCCATCCGGAGTAATAATTTCTGATGGTCCGGGTGACCCGGAGGCCATTCCTTATGTTATGAAAACCTGTCGGCAGTTGGTAGGACAAAAACCTCTGCTGGGTATAGGCCTGGGACACCAGGTGCTGGCATTATCCATGGGAGCGACGACCGATCGTTTAAATTTTGGTCACCGTGGAACTAACCACCCAGTCAGAAACTTTGAGGATAATAGAATTTATATTACAACTCAGAATCACGGCTATGTTATTAACGAGGAATCATTAAAACCAACTGATATGGTTGTTACCATGCGAAGTCTGAATGATAATACTGTGGAGGGTATCAAACATAAAAAATTACCGGTATTTTCGCTGCAATTTGACCCTGAGGGTTATCCCGGATATAGTGAAACCGGGTTTTTCTATGATCAATTTATAAACGAACTTCTGTAATAAAAAAGCTAAATAACAAAGGAGAGTTATTATGCCCCTTAAAGAAGGTTTAAAAAAAGTACTGGTTATTGGTTCCGGTCCTATTATTATCGGTCAGGCAGCAGAATTTGATTATGCTGGTACACAGGCATGCCGTACTTTAAAAGAAGAAGGTCTGGAAGTTGTATTGCTAAACAGTAATCCCGCTACAATAATGACTGATACCAATATAGCTGACCGGGTTTATATGGAACCAATTACAGTAGAAACGGTAACCAAAATATTAGAACGGGAAAAACCCGACGGTATACTTGCCAATCTGGGTGGCCAGGTTGGTTTAAATATGGCCCTGGCACTTGATACGGCAGGAATACTGGAAAAGACTGGCGTACCGCTGCTGGGGATGCCATTGGAAGCAATTAAGCGAGCTGAAGATAGAGAATTATTCAAACAGACTATGCAGGATATTGGAGAACCAATTCCGGAAAGTACTATTGTGCATACTATCGGGGAGGCAGTTGTCTTTGCCGAATCTATTGGATATCCGGTAATCGTTCGTCCAGCCTATACATTGGGTGGTACCGGTGGTGGAAACGCCGGCAATCGGGATGAACTGCAGGCGATTGTTGGCAAGGGACTGAAAAACAGCCCCATAAAACAAGTGCTTATAGAACGTAGTGTTGCCGGATTTAAGGAAATTGAATTTGAGGTAATGCGTGACGACAATGATAACTGCATAACGATTTGCAGTATGGAAAACATTGATCCAGTTGGAATTCATACTGGTGACAGCATCGTGGTTGCTCCAGCTCAAACCTTGACTGATGAAGAATATCAGATGCTAAGATATTCTGCGTTGAAAATTATCCGCTCATTAAAAATAGCCGGGGGATGTAATGTTCAGTATGCCTTGGATCCTTTCAGCAAAAAGTATTATGTTATTGAGGTAAATCCACGTGTAAGCCGTTCCAGTGCTCTGGCCTCCAAAGCTACCGGTTACCCGATTGCCAAGGTTACTACCAAAATAGCGCTGGGATACTCTCTGGATGAAATACCCAATACTGTAACCGGAATTACCACGGCCTGTTTTGAACCGGCCATAGATTATGTGGTTTTAAAGGTACCACGCTGGCCATTTGACAAGTTTGTTTTTGGAGATCGACGCCTGGGTACACAGATGAAAGCTACCGGAGAAGTTATGGCCATAGACAGGAGTTTTGAAGCGGCTTTTTTAAAATCAATTCGTTCTCTGGAAATTGGCATAACTGGTTTGCGTTTAGCTGAACTGCAAAATGTCAGCGATAAAAATCTGCGTGAACGGTTGAAGATTGCAGACGATGAACGCATGTTCATATTGGCTGAGGCATTTAGTCGGGGGATTTCCATTGATGATGTATGGGAAACGACCAGAATTGATAAATATTTTCTTAAGAAAATGAAAAATATTATTGATTTTGCCCAACGCATTAAAACCATTGAACTGGA
>JAQVWB010000080.1 GCA_028698695.1 Syntrophomonadaceae bacterium
CGTCAAAATAACATAATACCATGAAATACCATTAGAACAAAAAGCCATTATATAGGCTTTTAATCAACACCACGAAACACCGTAAACTGCATTTATCACACTCCAAAACCGAGGGCTGGGGGTTCGAGACCTCTCTCCCCTGCCATTAAAAGCAAGTAATACAGGGCTTTTGATTGGCCTTGTATTTTTTATGTCCTAATTTAATTATTGCCTGATCACCTTACAGCCAGCATAACAATGGCCATCAAAATACCGAAACCTCCGACAATGTATCCCCAGGTATCTTTTGTTCCCTTACTGTGCCCGGTTATATCTGCTAAACCCCGCTCGCACTCATCAATTTTTCGACGTAGGTCATTATACTCACGGATTAATCGATTTGTCTCGGTTATTTGTGTATTCAATCCAGCTATATCTTTTTTTAGTTCCTGAATCATTTCAAATAACGCCTTGTTATCATACCATTGCTCATGCATTTTTCACTCCCCCTCTGTGAAAAACAACCTACTGATTTAAAACCGGAGTTTTTAAGCTCCGGTTTTCGTGCTTTAGCTACAGTAACCACAAAGGGCAAGAATTGTCATCCAGGTTCGGGCATGACCATATTCATCTCCTGCGATCCCCATAATTAAGGCTTTAAGAGCCAGGCTATCTACCATATTTGCCATTTGGCTGTACATGGCTACTGCTCCAATTTCGTCAGCTATTGCTGCTCTTACCTGGCCAATAAATTCTTGATTATAACATGGGATACAAGGGTAACAACAATTTGTCATAGTTTTCACCTCCCTTATGTTGGATTACCTTATAATATGGGAAATCATTTCTTGTGGTTCCATAATTTAATCCAGTAACCATTTATAAGCAATATCCGTATAATGTATTATCTTTTGTATGGGGGAGGTAGAATAATGAAGTCAGACAAATTTGTTTCCATGTTGAAGCAGGCAAAAGCACAAAAGCAGGCAAAAGTTTTGCAATATGAAAATTATTTGCAATCAACAGCTAATGAAGAACTTAGAAAAGTTTATCAGCAAATGCTATTAAAACATCGAAATAACATGATGGTACTGCATCAAATAGAAGAGGCTGTATTAAATGGGGATGAAATATCGGGTGATATTTTTAACCTTAAATAATTATGTTTGACCGGAGTATTTTCTCCGGTTTTACTTTGATTAGAGGCAAATAATTTCTAGTGAGTCATGTTATTGCGGTTGAATTCTTTAAATAGTTTGTTCATGTTCTCGATGGCTATATCAGTTTTTATACTGACCAGTCCTACCGATTTGTTATCAATAGCACGACATAAATCCCTGACGGATGCATCAGTACAGGAGACCACCTGATTGTCGATTTTGTCAGATTGCATTTTAAGAGTATTCCATTCTCTGAGCATATGCTGACATTGCTTCTTACCTTCCTCCCATCTTCCCTGCATAGCAAGGGCTGAAGCTTTCATTATTTCGTATTTGGTTTGATAATAAACCGGGGGAATGGAAGAATTAAATACCTGGGCTATACTGTCGAATCCATCATAAAGCTCAATTGATTGAATTATGGTATCCTCAGTATTTTTAGCGTTTATACTGTCAGTCAGCAGGTCCAGAGATTGATCAAACTTTTGCCGGGACTCCATATTTAATCCGGCTTGAGTTGCCTTAACCTGTAATTTGTTCCAATTACGATGAATACTTTTTAAGCTGGTTTGTTCTTTTTGCCAGTTATTTAGCATACTGTTAGCTCTATCCTGTCCGGAGTTACTCTTGTTCGTTTCTTGCTTATCGGCATCTTCATTCTGACTGTTATCAGATGATTCCAGTATCGAATAATTATCTAGTTTAATCTTCTTATCAACTTCTTTAATTATATTATCTGTTTCCTTCACCACGATTAAAAACTGTTCGGGAAGTTGTGGTTTTTTTGTTTGTTGTGCCGGTTTTTGAGCAGTTGATTCTCCCCCGCTGCAGGCAGGAATTAATAGCAGGGTCACCAGTAGCATTACTGTTAATAAACGTTTACCTGAAAGCAAAATATTGACCTCCAAACTTATATAGCATTATTCTGAACCAGGAGAACCGTTCGAGACTGCTGAAAAAGCTGACATTTATGATACTTTTTCAGCAGTCTCGAACCGTCCCCCTGGTTCAAGGCTGGTTCATATTTTAGTATGTTATATAAAAGGTAAATTTATTAATCATTAGTTGTATAAATGCTATCCCGGAGGGCAAATAATCCATATAAAGCAAAATATATGGAGGCAATAAATGATTAACAGAAAATATATGTTTGCAGGTATTCTCTTATCAATGCTGGTTTTGGAAGCTTCATTAATAGGAGTGTTAAAAACAGATAATGCGGCTTTTTACTTAGCAATGCTGGTAGCATCCAGTGCTATTGTTATGGGTTGTTACCATTTGTACCACGATAATATCCAATCGGTAGTTCCTGAAAAGCATACTCATCTATATATTATTAATCAATCCCCGTTATTTAATGATCCATTATTTGATAGAGTGCACGAGCGTATGTGACGCGCTAAGCGCGCTTTTCATAACTATCAAATCGTCCCGCTGTAAACTTCCCAATAAAAAAAGAGGGCTTACGCCCTCTCATTGTATACGATTTATTTCTCTTTTTCTTCCTTTTCCTGGCGGGCCTTTTCAATTATTTTGTCGGCGTTTTGAGCAGGTACTTCTTCATAGTGAGAGAATTCCATGCGAAATTTACCTCTGCCCTGAGTAATCGATTTCAAGTCAATAGTATAACGAGCCATTTCTCCCAGAGGTACCTGGGCTTTAATCATTTGTTTGTTGCCGGTGGGTTCCATACCTTGCACACGACCCCTTTTGGTGTTTAAATCGCCAATTATGTCACCCATATAGGCATCCGGTACAATGATTTCAACATTCATAATGGGCTCAAGCAATACTGGTTTTGCAGTCTCAACACCCTTTTTAAAGGCTATACGGGCTGCCATTTTAAAGGCCATTTCCGATGAGTCAACTGAATGATAGGAGCCATCATACAAGGTGGCTTTAATATTGGTAACCGGATATCCGGCCAGCACCCCTTCTTCCAGGGCTTCCTGAAGACCTTTTTCAACTGCCGGGAAGTATTGACGGGGAACTGATCCACCAAATACATTTTCTTCAAAAGTGAATTCGCCATCCGTATTGGGCTCAAATTTTATCCATACATGACCAAACTGTCCATGTCCTCCGGATTGTTTCTTATGTTTACCTTCTACCTCAACCATGGAACGAATAGTTTCCCGATAAGGTATACGCATTTCTCGCGTAATTACATCAACTCCAAATTTACGCGTCAGTTTTTCAATAAGAATATCTATATGTGTATCCCCCATGGCAGTAAGTATGGTTTGTTTGGTCTCGGGGTCTTTCTTTATAATAATAGTGGGGTCTTCTTCCAATAATCTTTGTGTCGCACCGCTTAGCTTGTCTTCATCACCTTTACTCTTGGGTTCGATAGCAACACTTAAGGTTGGTACCGGAAATTCAATTGGCGGCATTAAATTGGTATTGGATTTAACGGTAAGTGTATCTCCGGTGCTGGTAGATGATAATTTTGCCAGAGCAGCAATATCACCGGCTGATAATTCCGGTACACCAGTCTGCTCTTTTCCGGTCATGACCAGTATTTGGGCAATTTTTTCTTCTTTTTCTTTGCTGGCATTATATATAACGGAATCGACCTTCATTTTTCCCGTAAAGAGCCTGAATAATGTCAGTCTGCCAATATAGGGGTCAGCAATCGTTTTAAAAACCTGTGCAGTCATTGGTTCAGCTTCCAAGTCTTTATCTGCAACCAGAGGATTAACATTGGGAGTAGCCCCACAGTCTACAATGAAATCCATTAAACTGGTAATGGCTATATTGTTTAATGCAGAACCACAGAATACAAATACAGCAGATCCCTTGCTGGCAGCTTCTCTGATTCCCTGGGAAATTTCAGTGTCACTCAACTCTTCACCATCAAGATATTTAGTTAGCAAATCATCATTGGCTTCGGCAGCTGCTTCAATTAAAACTTCTTTGTATGATTGAGCATCATCCATCATGTCAGCCGGAATATCTTCTTCTGTGGCCATGCCGGTACCAGGTTCAAAGATATAAGCTTTCATTTTTATAAGATCTACGATGCCCTTATAACTATCTTCTGCTCCAATAGGTAATTGTAATGGAACGATGTTATCAGAGAAAGAGTCCTTCATTTGTTGCAGTACTTTATAAAAATTGGCATTTTCCCGATCCATTTTATTGATGAAGGCCAGTTTGGGGATATCGGGATAATCATGCCACACTATCTCAGTTTGAACTTCAACGCCGGCCGTAGCCGATAAAAGCAAGAGCATACTGTCTATTACGCGCATAGCTCCAACAACTTCGAAGTAGAAGTCTGAATAACCAGGCGTGTCTACCAGGTTTATTTTATGGTCCCTGTATTCACATGGAACTAATGATGAGCTAATAGTAATCTGACGTTTCACTTCTTCCGGGGTATAGTCCGAAACTGTATTGCCGTCGTCCACCTTACCCATTCTCTTGATTGCCCCGGTGTTGAAAAGCACGGCCTCTGCCAATGAAGTTTTTCCAGTGCCTCCATGGCCAACAAGGGCGATGTTACGGATCTTACTGGTGGGGTACACCTTCATTAAACAACCTCCTCATTTTAACTAACTGTAAAAATTGTACTATATTTTAGTTAAACTATCAAAACTATTTTAACCTTAATTAGTCGGCAGTGCACGATTATTTCTTTTGACCTGCCTTATAGAAAAGCAGGTAGATAAGTACAGCAGCTACCAGAAAGATGAGCATCTGGTAATAAAAGATACCTTTAAATGCATCCATTATTAGAGTAAACAGAATTGCAAGTGAAAGAGGAAACAGATACATCTGACTAATGGGTTTGTCCGGAGTGGCAGGGTCGGTTTTTTTCCTGTTTAAATACCCCATATTAAATATTAGAAAAAATATTATTATATTAATCAGCAGACTTAATATCAGCATCTTGGGCACCCCATTGGTCAATATATTCGCTGTAAGTGGTGCGAAATTCCGAGATTAATTTATAATCAGTCCAATCAAGATTAATTGGTGTAATACTGATATAACCGGCCTGAGTAGCTGCAACATCACTGTCAGGCTGTTGTGCTTCCTCCATTACTCCTCCTCCCAGCCAGAAGTAAGTATTACCACGGGGGTCCTGTCTTTCCTCAAATAAGTTATCATAATTTCTAACCCCAAGTCGGGTAACTCTAATGCCTTTTATACCCTCCCAGGCCAACATCGGTATATTGATATTTAACAAAGTAGTTGGTGCAATGCCCTTTTCCATAACGGTTTTTATGACATTACGCGTGAAACGTGCAGCCAGGTCAAATTCCATATTCGGTGCATAGGAGTCCAGAGATACTGCCACAGATGGAGAACCCATTATAATTCCCTCGGCAGCCGCTGAAACGGTCCCTGAATATAATACATCCGTACCCAGATTGGGCCCGTGATTAATTCCCGATACTACCAAATCAATTTTTTTATCAATTAATTTTGCTATCCCAAGTTTTACACAATCAACCGGAGTACCCCCAGCTACCCAGCCTTTCTTAATACCCGGCAAATTAATTGGCACAACTCTAATTGGTTCAAATACCGTAATTGAATGACCTGTACCGCTTCTTTCGCGATCTGGTGCTACTACATATATCTCAGCAATTTTACTCAGTTGTTTTATTAAATCATTTATTCCCTGGGCATAAATACCATCATCATTAGTTACGAGAATTCTCATTCTTGTATAGTAACCCCCCTATCCAGCAAATTGATATGTTCAATTGGCCAATAAATCATGAAGGCTTTACCTTTTAAGTGATCCCGCGTTAACCAGGCATTCCAGGAATGACTGTCAAAGCTAAAGTTACGATTATCTCCTAAAACCATTAAACTATCTTCAGGCACTTGCACCGGACCAAAATCGTAATTAAGAGGTTCCGGTAAATATGGTTCTACGAGGGCTTTCCCATTTATAAATACTTTACCCTCTTTCATTTCTACCGTATCGCCCGGTAAACCGATAACTCTTTTTATGTAATCTTCATCAGCATTAAGTATTTTTGGAGGCTCCAGAACAACTATATCTCCACGTTGTGGTTCCTTAAAACGATAAACAAACTTATTGACCATTACCCGATCCTGCAATTGGATAGTAGGAAGCATTGAACCGGTAGGAATAATCCTGCCCTCAATAACAAAAGTTCTTAAGATCATAGCCAGAATAAATGCGATAACAATGATTGAGACCATTTCTTTAATAAAATCCCATATTTGTTCCTTCATATACTCACTCCCATATTGAATTAAAACTCATAAATATTTATGGTCATTTCTTCTTTCTCTTTGTCTTTCGTTAATCCAAACATAATATTCTTTTGCTTCAGGTTTTTATTCAAAAAATCAATAATGTAAACTAATTCATTATTAGCCGAAAATGTCTTAAAAGCTATTAGTTCCAGCTTTCCATTGTCTTCTTCCATCTCCTGTCTCCTCCCCTGTATATTCTAGTTGAAGCAAAAACCATTTACAAGTTAAGGATAATTGCTTCAACTTATAACAAGTTGATTATAGGATGAATCTGAGGTAATATACGTACATCGGGCAGCGATTTTAATACCAAAGCCTGATTATTAAACAGGTTTTCATAATCTGTCATTAGTGATTGATCATGACTGGTAACCGGTTGTAAGTATAACGGCAAATAAGATGCAGTATCAGTTATTAATCTTATAGCTTAATTAATCTCAGACATGTGTTCCTGACCAGGTGGTTCTCCTCCCGTCAGACTAATCCAACGGGATACAAATAAGCGAATGAAAACTTGCCGGGTACCCGCCAGCAAACCTTCACCTTGTATGCTCTCCATAATTTGAGCAATATTAGAATTCACGATTGTGACTCCGTACTTTACAGCGTGCCTCGTAAATCAGTTCAAGTTCATGCTGATAACGTTTCATTACATTATTGGCAAACGAGGGTACATCATTTATACCCAATTGATTTAATCCGGAAGTTTTAATAGGAGTACCGTCCGTTTTAATGTTTAATCCAGTATGAATAAGTGTTGATGTAGGCGAAACTGTAGCAATTGATACTGATAATTTGGCCTGACGGACAAATAAATCATCGCCCATGCGGATGACAGGGATTTCAAATATTTCCAGTTCTTCTTTAATACATGATATCAATATTCTTTGCCGATAAATTGCCAGCTCCAGATCAGGGTTGAAATGTTCAACGATGAAATGCAGCATCAATGGTGAATAGATAAAATCCCCTTCCTTTACATCAGTTAAATCAACCATATTGCCAATGGGTACATCAGCTTCACCAACAAAGGCAACAACAGCATCGCCCAACAATTGAAATTTGCGATAAATCCAATGAGAAGTCAATTCCTTACCGGTATACTTAATTGGGTAATCTACCATTAAAGTTTTCATCATATTTTAGCCCCGCTTTCTCAAATGCTTTTTTATTAGTTAGACAGGATGAACATTTTCCACAAGGATAGCTACCCGACTGATAACAACTCCAAAGCAGATTAAAGTCTAATCCCAGTTTAACGGCTTGATTAATAATATCAACTTTATCCATGTCCTGGATATAGGATTTAACAATTATCCCATTTTTGGTTGAATATGAAAGAGTATGGTTCATGGTTACTGATTAATTGATGGGCAGCGGAAAATTCCTCTGCCACCATAACTTCATAAATATTCATCTTCAAACTAAATATATCCCTTAAAATTACTGCATTCTATTTTATCATCAAAATGATTGTAAATAAAATTTATCTCGCCATTCATTAATATTGCAATTATGCAAATTATGAAATAGCTATACAAGCACACCTATTTTATATTGCACAACTGCAATGCGATATTGCAATTATGCTTTTTCTTTACTAATGAAGGACTATTCCCATGTCAGCAGATTCAGAGCCCCAAATAATTTTATTAGCTTAAAGACCGCCATTAATATAAGAGATAACTGATTAATTGTATTTCTGTTATTTTGGCATATTTATTGCAATTATATCTAATTAGGCAGGGTTTAATCTATAAATTAAGGGGGGTCGAGGGGATAAAACTTATAGTAACCCTGGTATTAAAAATATAGTATATAGCTAATCTAAAGAGCTATTACTTAGTACCACAGAGACTTATATATAAATGTGAGTGTATTTAATAAACATTTGGGAGGAGGTCTTTATTATGGCGTTAGTGTTAAACGGTACCAACGATCATATGGACCAGTATCAGGATAAACTGGTATCAGCCGATGAAGCAGTGAAAATAGTTAAGTCCGGAGATTGGGTTCAATATGGTGAATTTGTTATGCAACCAAAAGATTTGGATGCAGCATTGGCCAGAAGGGTTAATGGACTGGAGGATGTCAAGGTTCGTACTGTAACTATTACCATGATTCCCGAAATTGTTAAAGCTGATCCCAAAAGAGAACATTTCCGTTTCAATGATTGGCATTTTTCAGGTTTCTCACGAGCCCTGCACGAGTAAAATTTGTGTAATTATATTCCCATCACTTATCATGAAGCCCGAAAATTAATAGAAGAATAT
>JAQVWB010000081.1 GCA_028698695.1 Syntrophomonadaceae bacterium
AATACATGTATTGGCACCCCGGACTACATTCCCTCTGAATTGGGCCTGGGGATCAATTTGGGTATCTGACCCCTGAAGTACCGTCGCCGTAGCCAGTTCCCTTTTTTCACCCTTTAGTCCCACGCGGACCTTTTGTTCCAATATATCTGCATGGGACTGACGATACGTATCCAGATTACCTACATCGCACCAGTAATCAGAAATGGGTACTGCGTAGAACGGTGCGCCATTTTTAACCAGGTGCGGAAATACCTGTTTGCCAAAATCATAAAATTGTCGTGAAGGTATGTATTTAAATATTTCCGGTTCAAATATATAAATACCGGTATTGGCTAAATTGCTCAAGGCTTCTTCCGGTCTGGGTTTCTCCTGAAACCTTAGGATTTTCCCCTGTTCGTCACTGATTACTACTCCAAAATGCTGCACATCAGTTACTTCTTTAACTGCAATGGTTGCCAGGGCACCTTTCCGATGATGTTCCTGTAAAAGTTTACGCAGATCCACATCAGTCAGGGCATCGCCACTCATGATAACAAAGGTCTCATCCAGAAACCATTCACAGTTTTTCACGCCTCCGGCTGTTCCCATAAGCTCTTCTTCCTGGGAGTAAAGCATTGATACACCATGTAATCTGCCCTCGCCAAAGTAACTGCTGATATAATCGGCCTGATAATGCAGATTGGAAATTAAATTATTAAATCCGTTATCTGCCAGTAATTCAACTATAATTTCCATTAATGGTCGGTTGGCCATAGGAATCATGGGCTTGGGAATATCCATCGTCAATGGCATCAGGCGTGACCCTACACCTGCTGCCATGATCATTGCCTTCATTAAAAAACCTCCTAAAGTGCACAGATCCTGTTTAGAATAATATACCACTATATTATACGCAGGTCAGCCCTTTTCTATCTGTTATAATCATATAGCATAATCAGCCCGTAGAATAATTCTGTTGTGCATGTTGTCATTTAACATATATCCCAGGCCGCGTCGTGAACAAATAATACGGGCAGGTTTTACATTATCGCCCAATTTGTTGCGCAGATTTCGAATATGATACTTGGGGTCAGTCCATACCGCCCCGCTATAATCTTCATTAATTACGCGGGATAATTTTTCCAAACCGACCACTTTACCAATACTGGCCGCCAAACAGGATAATACTCTGGTCTCTACTGCAGTTAAATTTACTTGCCGGCCGTCTTTAATCACACAGGCCTTTTGCAAATCTATCTGCGGCAGGGAACAGGAATAATGGGGCCCGGGTTCTTCTATAACCCTGCCGGACTCTGCTTTCCCCATGCAGGTTATAAAGCGATTGTAAATCTCCTCCGGTAATTGCTGCGCTTTTATATCACCTGGTTTTATTCGTTGTTTTAACAGCCAGGTCTCGCTGGGGTCATCAATAACCTGTTGTAATAAATAATTCATTCTTTCCTCGTCATATTCGTTTTTCCAGGATATACCTGACAAAGTAACCTGTAGAATCTCCGCCGCTGAGGGGCGGTAGTGATAATCAGCCATTGCTACCCCACCCCCAGATACTCAATGCGTTGGTGGAATGCTTCCCTTCCTCCCTCCAACAAGGCAATAATTTCTCCCTTAATATGCTCATCATTCAAGTTTCCCTGCATTTTTATCCCCGCCTGGTTTCCATTGGATTGTGTAACAATAACCCTATCTGCAACTCCTGCTACAACAATATTGGGGTTGTGCGTAACGAGAATAAGCTGGCGATGCAGTTTTATATTTTGAATGCGGGGAATAATCAAATCATAGATACAGGCATTGTCAAGATTGTCTTCAAACTGATCCCCCATTAACATCTGTTGTCTGCCCAGCAGGACAACCGGCAAAAGCAGGGAGCATTGCATTCCCCGTGAAAGATTCAAGCTGCTCACGGGTATTGATTCATGGTCAGGTTGGTAATACAGGTGAACCTGGTCTTGCAGTTCACATTCAGTTACTGCAGCAAAATGAGGTTGAGTGCCTAATAACCATAATAAATGCCGGGCTTCCTGTGAAGTGAAGCTGGTTTTTTGGGTCAGCAAGTCTTCGTCGGCGCCGGCTACCAGGTCGATTAATTGCTGCGGAGAAAAGCAGCGTACTATACCATCAATCAGTTTACGGCTAAATTTCCCCTGCAATAAAGTAAATAAAAAATTTCGGTATTCTTCCCGCCCGGAGGCAGGTTTATATTTTAGATAGGGATTACCGTCCAATTCATAATTAATGTTGTCAATTGACTGCTGACGCCGGTTAATAATCTGGCTCCATAATTGTCGGCTTTCATGCAATAATTGTTGCTTTTGTTCGTTCAGTTTATCCAGTTGTCGGCGGAATCGGTTGTATTCCTCTCCACAACCAAGCAACTCCCCCAGTTGCTCCAATAATAAAAACCGCTGACGGCGTGCTTCTTCGGCCTTCTTAAAGCCCTGCTGCTGTAATGTATGCTGGATTTCCGCTTCGCAAACCTGATGCCTTTCATGCAACAACGCTCGCAGACAGGTTATAGAGTCCAGTCCGTTTTCCAATACCCTGATTACTTCCTGTAACTGCCCGTGGCGAACTTCCAGACAAATATTAACCGTTTCTTCCAGTTGCTGAATCAAATCCGGATTAATAAATTCTTCATTATGCAGCTGACAGGTGGAATAATCACCATCCAGTAAACTCTTCAATGAACGAAGCCGACTAACCAAAAACTTTTCCCAAAAATCCAACAATCCTTTTTCCTTTTCAATAGCTGCCAATCGGCGTTCCGGTTCCTGCAAATCCAGACAGTCCAGTTCTTTCTGCAACAGGCTTTGCTGTTCCATCTTCTCCTGCCAAAAAATTAGCTCTTCCGCTTTGGCTTCATACGCCTTTTGAATTTGCTTTCTGCGATTTAGATTATCGCTTGCCTGTAATAGCAGGGGGTCCAGATCGGCTACCGTTTTGTCCAGCATATTAAGCAGCGCTGAAGGGCCGTTATCGAGAAGGTTCTCCAATTCTCCCTGGTGATAGGCTTCAAAATGAAACTGCAGCTCGCAACCTTCCTGCAGAATATTTCCCTCCAAGTCAAATAGCCGGGGATATCTTCCCGGAGTTCTCTGCAAAATGCGTTCATTATCAAGCTGGTTAACGAACCATACACTTACGCGACCACTGCCCAGCACCTGTTCAATTTCAGTCAGAAATCTTCCGGAAGCCTTCCCCTGTGCCGGTAAATTTCCCAACGCAAAACAGATTAACTTCAGCAAAGTACTTTTACCTGTACCACGCGCACCAATAATACAATTAAACCCGCTGGAAAACCTTACATCGGTACCATCCATAAATCCGCCTTCTACTTTAACCCGGTGGATTTGCCTGACCCACATTTACCTCACCTCCGTTATAATGGGGTGAGTTAATTATAGAACATATGTTCTGTAATGGCAACCATTTTTGCCCTTTTGTGGAATTAGGCTCCGTATTCAGTTTTCAAATAGGTCAGATGTGTCTGTAATTCTATAAACAGTGCCATTATATCCGAGTTGCATTCACTGGTATCCATCGCTTTTAATTCATCTATAGAGGCTTTTAATTGGTCTACTCCCCGAGATACTCTTGCACGATCCTGTTCCATAATATAAAAAGCCAATTCACTTAATTCAGCATATAAATCTTTTAGACCAGCTTTGTTTTCATAAACGCCATCCAGGTAATTCAGCTGTGCCAGTATAGCACGATAGCAATTGTTGCCCTGCTGCCAAGTAATCATTCCCCTTGCATCCTTCCCCAAAATTGTTTGCTTCTTTTTGTCTCAGACCAACTTTTTCAGTTTAAATATCGCCAAATAATCTGTCAACACATAAAAACTGAGCTTTTCTGACATTTCCAGGGCCTAAGGATTCAATCCTTATCGGGTAATTTAATTTTTAATAGAAAGTTTTCCAACTCCCTGAAACGCAGGAGTAAAATTTGCAACGCCTGTATAATAACTTCTTCTTCGTTATTATTTTGCTCTTTCAGCCTGGCCAGTAGTTGTCTGCCCAGAAATAGGGATTGTGCCGCTGTATTGTAAGTACAGGTTAAAGGCAGGCAGGTACCATCAGTTAATTTAACTATCAAACTCCCGGATTCAGCAATCACATCTTCAATAAAGTTTACATCCAGGTAACCATGGCTTACATCGTTGGAGCTTACAGCTTTTCGCATTTTCAAAGCTACAAACACCCTGCGCTTATCAATATAAAACGGGACTGCCCCCGCCCTGCCTAAACAGGTTTTAACCATTTCTGCCTGGGCGGCCAAATCAATGGCGTAACTTTGTAAAAAAGCTTTTCGTACCGACCTTATACTGCGTCTATCCAGCCTGACTTCATCATTAACTGTATATAGTTCGGTAATATCTCCATGTTCACAGTAAACTGGTCTTAGTCCTATCACTTCATCACGAATAGTATCAATTTTAACAAACACAAAATCCACCTCCTGCCATTTAACACTACCGGCTGAAGGTGGATTTAAAGTTGATTTTAAGTTGAATTTTATTGCTTAACACTCCGTTTCATCAGCATATAATTGATGCTGTCCACAATTGCCTGCCAGGAGGCTTCAATAATATTCTCTGATACCCCCACCGTACTCCATTTTTCACTTTGGTCAGCACTCTCAACTAAAACTCTGACTTTTGCAGCGGTACCTGCTTTTTCGTTGAGAACGCGAACTTTATAGTCAGCCAGATGCATTTCGTCAATTTCCGGATATACTTCCCGCAGGGCTTTACGCAACGAATTATCCAAAGCATTAACTGGTCCGTCACCTTCAGCAGCCGTATGGAAAACCTCATCACCAACGCGTACTTTTACCATGGCTTCCGCCACTATATTTTGCGTTTCATCCTTCTCCATAATAATCTTCAAATTCTTCAGTTGGAAATAATCCTCAAACTGTCCAAAAGCTTTACGCAGGAATAATTCCAGAGAAGCATCGGCACCTTCAAACTGAAAGCCCTGATTCTCCATTTCCTTTATTTGTTTGATTACCTTGCGGGTCTGGTCATCATATCTATTTACATCCAAGTTTAATTCCCTGGCTTTATAGAGCAAATTGGACAGCCCTGATAATTCTGATACCAATACCCTTCTATGATTGCCCACTTCTTCCGGATTAATATGTTCATAAGTAAGCGAATCTTTTAACAAAGCGCTGACATGAATGCCGCCCTTATGAGCAAAGGCACCATAACCAACAAAAGGTTGGCTGTTATGATGGGGCATATTGGATATTTCTGCTACATAATGTGACACTTCACTAAGATGTTTCAAATTGCCGTCAGGTAAAACCCGCCGCTTCATTTTTAGCTCCAGATTAGGAATGATGGAACACAAATCAGCATTTCCGCATCGTTCACCATAGCCATTAATAGTACCCTGTACCTGTTTACAACCGCTTTGGATAGCTATAAGTGAATTACCCACCGCACAACCGGCATCATTATGAACATGAATACCCAGAGGTACAGCAAACTTGTCAACCAGTGGCGTGATAATCCCGCCTAATTCCCAGGACATGGTTCCACCGTTGGTATCACATAATACCAAAGCATCAGCACCTGCCTGGGCAGCAACCTGTAATACTTGAACGGCATAATGGGGATTCTTCTTATAACCATCAAAAAAATGTTCGGCATCAAAAAAAACTTCCAGGCCTTTGTCTTTTAAAAAGGCGATGGTCTCCGTGACCATGTTAAGGTTTTCTTCCAGCGTAGTTTCCAGAGCTCTGATAACATGAAAGTCCCAGGTTTTTCCCACAATAGTAGCAGTAGTTGCTCCGGATTCCAGTATTGCCTGAAGATTGCTATCCTGTCTGACATTGGTTCCCGGTTTGCGCGTTGAACCAAAAGCTGTCACGCGGCTATGCTTCAATTCCATAGCCCGAATGGTTTTAAAAAACTCCATATCTTTTGGATTGCTTCCCGGCCATCCGCCCTCAATATAGGGTATACCCAAGAAATCAAGTTTCTGAGCAATCTTCAGTTTATCATCCAGGGAAAAAGATATTCCTTCCCCCTGGGAGCCATCCCTTAGAGTAGTATCGTAAACGATTACATCGAATTTTTTATCCCCAATGACTTTCTCCTCCTTAAGCAATTGCTGCATATATCTTTCTTTACAGCCGTGCAATATTGCCGGCTACCATATCACCAGTTTCAACTGTACCTAAAACCCTAGTTCCTGCTTCCGCCAGATCTGGAGTGCGGTATCCCTCATCCAACAACATCTGAACTGCTTTTTCTATCATTTGAGCTTCCTGCTCCCGGTCAAAAGAATACCGCAGCATCAAAGCAGCAGACAAAATGGTTGCCAGTGGATTAGCCTTATTCTGTCCGGCAATATCAGGTGCGCTGCCATGGGAAGGTTCATATAATCCAACCTCCCCGCCAATAGAGGCACTGGCCAGCATACCTATGGACCCGGATAACATTGAAGCTTCATCAGTTAATATATCTCCAAACATATTTTCAGTTACGATCACATCAAATTGGCGCGGATTGCGTATTAACTGCATGGAACAGTTATCAACATACATATGCGTAGTCTCAACATCAGGATAATCTGCCGCAATCTTCGTGACGGTTTCTCTCCACAAACGTGAAGTTTCAATTACGTTGGCTTTATCCACTGAACACAGCTGTTTTCTGCGTTTACGGGCGGCATCATAAGCCAATCGTACAATTCGCTCAATTTCATGCGTAGTATAGGATAAAATATCAGTAGCTTTTTCACCGCCATCAGCAGTCTTCTCCCGGCTCTTTTCCCCGAAATACAATCCCCCGGTAAGTTCTCTTACCACCAGGATGTCTACTCCTTCCAGAACCTCACGTTTTAAAGTAGAAGCATGCAGCAGGTCAGGGAATAGCATAACCGGACGCAGATTGGCAAACAAGGCCAGTTCCTTGCGCAGCGGCAGCAAACTGCCTACCTCCGGACGCAGATGAACGGGAAGTTCATCCCATTTTGGTCCGCCTATAGCTCCCAGCAGAATTGCGTCCGATTGCCTGCACAGGTCAAGGGTTTCCTGGGGCAGAGGATGACCGGTGGCATCATATGCAGCCCCTCCAATTAATGCTTCGGTAAAAGTAAACTCCAACCCGGACTTTTTCCCAACTGCCTGCAGGGCTTTAATAGCTTCCGGTACGATTTCTACTCCAATGCCATCACCTGGCAGAACTGCTATACGATACATCTCTTACACCCTTTCATTATTAAAAATTAAAGAATGGTTCCACTGCAAAACTGTATACGGTGATGGTTTGCATGCATAATATTCCGTCACCAGGACTCCTTAATATTTATGCATTCTAAGCGGGTTTTTACAGTGGAACCGGGAATTACTTGCCAGACTTATGCCGGACATAATTAATTAAGCCACCCTTGGCCATAATATCCTGCATAAAGCCCGGAAAAGGAACTGCCTGCCAGTTATCACCGGTTCTTAAATTGGTTATCTGTCCGGACTCCAGGTCTACTTCAACCTGGTCTCCTTCATTGATAGCCTCATAAGCCTGGTCACATTCCAGAATAGGCAGACCAATATTAATGCTGTTACGATAAAATATGCGGGCAAAAGATGTAGCAATAACACAGGCTACGCCGGCCCCCTTGATAGCGATGGGAGCATGTTCCCTGGAACTGCCACAGCCAAAATTCTTATCAGCTACTATAATATCCCCGGCCTTGACCCTGGCAGGGAAAGTGGGGTCAGCATCTTCCATACAATGTTTGGCCAGTTCGGCCGGGTCGGTTGTATTTAAGTAACGAGCCGGGATAATTGCATCAGTATCAATATCAGCTCCGAACTTATATACCTGTCCGGTAAATTTCATTAATAGCTCTCCTCTCTAATCCAGTGAAAAGTTTATTCCCGCCCATTAAGCAATTTCCCATGGCGGGGTAATCTTTCCGGTTATGGCACTGGCTGCTGCCACGGCCGGGCTGGAAAGATAGACTTCACTCTCGGGATGCCCCATGCGGCCAACGAAATTTCTATTTGTAGTTGCCAGAGCTCTTTCACCCCTGGCTAAAATACCCATATGACCTCCCAGACATGGTCCGCAGGTAGGAGTACTAACTGCTACACCTGCCTCAATAAAGGTTTCAATATAACCCTTGCGCATAGCTTCCAGATATATTTGCTGCGTACCCGGGAATACTAAAACTCGAATTTCCGGATGTACTTTTTTACCTTTTAATAAAGATGCTGCTATTTCCAAATCTTCAATACGCCCGTTGGTACAGGAACCGATAACTACCTGATCAATACTGACTCCGGCGGCTTCACTTACCGGGCGGGTGTTTTCAGGAAGATGTGGAAATGCTACTACTGGTTCCATTTTAGATACATCATATTCTCTTATTTCTGCATAAACTGCATCCGGGTCTGATTTATATAAGTTATAGGGTCTTTGAGCCCTTCCTTTTACATAATCCAGAGTAATATCATCCGGTTCTACAATGCCATTTTTGCCTCCGGCTTCGATAGCCATATTAGCCATCGTAAATCGATTATCCATAGATAAATTCTGAATTACTTCTCCGGTAAACTCCATAGACAAATAACGGGCTCCGTCTACCCCAATATCACCGATAGTATGCAAAATTAAA
>JAQVWB010000082.1 GCA_028698695.1 Syntrophomonadaceae bacterium
TACCAGCGCTTCCAAATCCTCATTGGTAATTTCCTTTTTCTTGTCAGCAATTTCTTTAAAACTTACAAAAGCTTTGGCCAGTTCATCTTCGGAAAGATTATATCCCAGCTGAGCCAGCTGTTCTTTAAAGGCATGGCGGCCGGAATGTTTACCCAGCACCAGATTGCTGCGATAAATCCCTATCAGTTCCGGACTCATTATTTCATAGGTGGTGCGTTCCTTTAACACCCCATCCTGATGAATTCCGGATTCATGAATGAAGGCATTCTTTCCCACGATGGCTTTGTTGGCCTGCACCTGCATACCGGTCAGACTGCTGACCAGGCGACTGGTTCTATATATCTCTGCATAATCAACATTAATCTGTTTATTAAAATAACTGTTACGCGTATACAAAGCCATAATGATTTCTTCCAGGGCAGCATTACCGGCTCTTTCCCCAATACCGTTGACAGCACATTCCACCTGACGCGCACCATTAGCTACACCGGCTAGGGAGTTGGCTACTGCCAGACCCAGGTCATCATGACAATGAACTCCTATAAT
The DNA here is from genome assembly GCA_028698695.1 of Syntrophomonadaceae bacterium. GTDB lineage: Bacteria > Bacillota > Syntrophomonadia > Syntrophomonadales > Syntrophomonadaceae > JAAYBS01. The sequence continues at coordinate 547 of JAQVWB010000082.1, forward strand.
CGCCCGATCAATATTAGGTACGCGGGTGACAATAGTTTTAATAAATTCACCATATTCTCCGGGTATGGCATATCCAACTGTGTCGGGAAGATTAACTACCGTTGCCCCGGCATCAATAACCTTCTCCACCACTTGAACCAAATAATCCATATCGCTGCGAAAAGCATCCTCGGCTGAAAACTCAACATTGCTGCAGTACTTTTTAGCGTGTTTTACAGCATCAACAGCCTGTTGCAATGCATCCTCACGGGATTTTTGCAGCTTATATTTTAAATGAATATCAGAGGTAGCCAGAAAGGTATGTATGCGCGGAGATTCAGCATCCTTCAGAGCTTCCCAGGTTCTATCAATATCGGCGCGAACCGCCCGGCATAATCCGGCAATAACCGGACCCCTTACTTGTTCAGCTATCCTTTTCACCGCGGCAAAATCACCTGGTGAGGCAATGGGAAAACCGGCTTCGATTATATCTACTCCCAGTCGGGCAAGTTGTTGAGCAATTTCCAGTTTTTCATCAGCATTAAGACTGACACCTGGTGACTGCTCCCCATCCCGCAGAGTAGTATCAAATAAATAAATTCGGTTGTCCACCACTATAACCTCCAATAATCAGTTTAAATATCTATAATTCTATAGGTCAGTCCTATTTGCTCTCCTTCAGCCAGGGCATCATGGAACGCAGATCGGCTCCAACTTCTTCAATTAAATGTTCCCGGTTCTGACGACGTAGGGCATTAAACTGCGGACGGCCAACTGCATTTTCCATCAACCAGTCTTTGGCAAAACGGCCTTCCTGAATATCTTTTAAAGCTTCAAACATGGCATAACGAGCTTCTTCACCAATAACTTTGGGTCCCATTACATAGTCTCCATATTCAGCCGTATCACTGATGGAATAACGCATATAACCCATACCGCCTTCATACATCAGGTCAACAATAAGTTTCAACTCATGCATGCATTCAAAATAAGCAATTTCCGGTTGATATCCGGCATCCACTAAAGTTTCAAAGCCAGCTTTAACCAGCTCGGTTACACCGCCGCATAATACGCATTGTTCCCCAAATAAATCAGTTTCCGTTTCTTCCTGGAAACTGGTTTCTATAACTCCGGCGCGGGTACAGCCTATACCACAGGCATAAGCCAGAGCCAAATCCTTGGCTTTTCCGCTAAAATCCTGTTGAATGGCTACCAATCCAGGAACTCCGGCACCTTTTTGGTACATACGGCGAACCAGATGGCCCGGGCTCTTCGGTGCAATCATAAATACATCAATATAAGACGGAGGTACGATCTGACCAAAATGAATGTTAAATCCATGTGAAAATCCCAGAGCATTGCCTTCCTGCAAATACGGCTGAATTTCTTCACGATATACGCGGGCCTGCACTTCATCAGGCAGAAGTATCTGAATTACCTCTGCTGCCTGGGCGGCTTCCGCCACGGTCATGGGAGTAATTCCAGCGGCTGTAACTGCATCCCATTCCTTTTGACTGGCTTCATCAAATGGTTTTCTCAAGCCTACTACTACTTTTACTCCACTTTCATGCAGGTTCTGCGCCTGGGCATGCCCCTGGGAGCCAAATCCCATAACGGCTACCGTTTTACCCTTCAAAAGCTCCAGGTTTGCATCCACATCATAATACATTTTTGCCATTTTTATTTCCTCCTTAAAATTTATAAGCTTATGTTTACGGTAATCAGCATTAGCCAAGCTACGGTCTGCCCCCGCGTACCATGGCTACTTTTCCCGTTCTAACCAGTTCAATAATTCCAAACGGTTTAAGTGAATCTTCAATTGCATCAATTTTTCTGGAATCCCCGGTTGCTTCTATAATGAGCGTATTGCGGCCAATATCTACGATACGAGCCCGGAATATATCTACAATTTGTACGATTTCGGCGCGCACATTATTGTCAGCCTTTACTTTAATCAGGACCAACTCTCTTTCCACAAACCGCTCTTCAGTCATGTCAACTATTTTAATAACATCAACCAACTTATAGAGTTGTTTGCTGACCTGCTCAATTATCCGGTCATCACCTTCAACCACAATAGTCATACGGGAGATTGAGGGGTTTTCAGTAGCACCCACGGTAAGACTTTCAATGTTGTATCCGCGTCGACGAAATAATGTGGCTACCCGCGTCAAAACTCCAGGACGATTTTCAACGGTAACTGATAAAGTATGTTTCATAAATCAGTCACCCCCCAACATATTAGAAAGTGAGCCCCCGGGCGGTACCATGGGGAATACATCTGCTTCCCGTTCCACCCAGAAATCAATTAATACCGGGCAATCAGTAGATGCCAGCGCTCGCTTTAAAGCGGGTTCTACATCCTTCATTTCAGTTACCCTTATTCCTATTGCTCCATAGGCCTCAGCAACTTTTACAAAGTCAGGCTGGTGGCTGATATCTGTATATGAGTAGCGCCCTTCGTAGAATAAACTCTGCCATTGTCTGACCATGCCCAGAAATTGATTGTTTAGAATACATATGATGACGGGTAATTTATACTGCACGGCCGTCCCTAGTTCCTGAATGTTCATCTGGATACTGCCATCACCGGCAATATCAATAACCGGACTGTCCGGTCTGGCAATTTTGGCTCCAATAGCCGCCGGGAAACCAAATCCCATGGTCCCCAGCCCCCCCGAGGTAACAAAAGTACGCGGGTGTTTAAATTTACAGAACTGGGCAGTCCACATCTGATGTTGACCAACTTCCGTTGTGATTATTGCTTCGCCACCGGTTAATTCATAAATTTTCTCAATAATATGCTGCGGCATAATGCGTCCTTCCATGGAAAAACCATAGCGCAAAGGATATTCATCTTTCCAGCGATCAATGGCCTGATGCCATTCCCCATACTCAGGCTGTGGTTGCAGTTTCTGATTAAGGGCCAGCAGGATTTCTTTTACATCGCCAACAATTGGCACATGTACATTTACATTCTTTCCAATCTCTGCTGCATCAATGTCAATATGGATAATACGCGCATGAGGAGCAAAGGTATCAATTTTTCCAGTTACCCGGTCATCAAACCTGACCCCGACAGCAATAAGCACATCACTTTCACCAATAGCATAATTGGCATAGCGGGTTCCATGCATACCCAGCATTCCTAATGACAGGTAATGAGTAGAAGGGAACCCTCCCAAACCCATTAAAGTAGTAGTAACCGGAATTTTTCTGGTCTCTGCCAATTGCAGCAATTCTGCAGAAGCATCAGAGGATATGACTCCTCCACCGGCATAAATTACCGGACGCTGAGCTTTATTAATTAATTCTGCAGCAGCCAGCACCTGACCGGAATTAAAACCACGCATAACTCTGTATCCGCGTATATTAATTTCATCGCTAATCGGCTTATAATCAATAACCTTTTCCATAATATCTTTAGGTAAATCAACTACCACCGGTCCTGGTCGATTGGTTCGAGCAATATAGAATGCTTCCTTTATTACCTGAGCCAATTCCTCGGTACTTTCTACCATATAGTTGTGTTTAGTAATTGGCAGAGTAATACCGGTAATATCAGCTTCCTGAAAGGCATCACGACCAATTAAAGCAGTGCTGACCTGTCCAGTTAAACAAACCATGGGAACTGAGTCCATATAGGCGTTGGCAATGCCAGTTACCAGATTGGTTGCCCCTGGTCCGGAGGTAGCCAGACATACACCCACCTTACCGGTAACACGGGCATAAGCATCCGCTGCATGCGCTGCTCCCTGCTCATGTCTGGTTAAAATATGACGAATATCAGAATTAAACAAGGCATCATAGATGGGAAGTACTGAACCGCCTGGATAACCAAATATAGTATCTACGCCTTCTTTTTTCAGACAATCCAGCAGGATTTCTGCACCTCTCATTTTCATATCTTCACCTCCAAAATTTTAAACAATAAGTCCACCCTAGGATCCTGGTATACTGGTATATACAATAATGGCGGGCTGTCTGCCCGCCGCATAACCAGCTAATTCATATTTAACGGAATACTGCTCCGCTGCTGGCTGATTGTACTATCTGGGCATAACGTTTCATATATCCGGTAGTAATTCGAGGTTCGGGTGCTTTCCATATGCTTCTGCGTTCTTCAATAATCGCATCATCCACTAGAAGTTCCAAACTTAGACCTTCTATGTCAATACTGATAATATCCCCCTCCTCAACAAGACCAATAAGTCCCCCTGCTGCTGCTTCCGGAGATACATGCCCAATGGAAGCTCCCCGGGTAGCTCCGGAAAATCTACCATCAGTAATAAGAGCTACTTCTTTATCCAAGCCCCGGCCGGCAATAGCCGAGGTGGGAGTAAGCATTTCCCTCATCCCCGGACCTCCCCGGGGCCCTTCATAACGTATGACAATAACATCTCCGGCTTTTATCTTATCATTTAGAATAGCTGATACCGCCTCTTCTTCAGAGTCAAATACCCTCGCCGGTCCCTGATGCTGCATCATTTCTTCAGCAACAGCACCTTTTTTAACTACTGCTCCCTCGGAAGCCAAGTTGCCAAATAATACCGCCAAACCTCCGCTCATGCTGTGTGGATTATCTAATGGTCTGATAACGTCATTATCTCTGACCGGAGTGTTGGCTGAATTTTCACCTACGGTTTTTCCGGTTACAGTTATACATTCTCGATTAATGAGACCAGCCTTATTTAATTCATTAAATAACGCTTGTATTCCCCCGGCACGATAAATATCTTCCATATGATGTCCACCTGCGGGACTTATTTTACACAGATGCGGCGTAGAAGCACTAACGTCATTAAAACGGTTTAAATCTATCCTTACGCCAGCTTCATTAGCAATAGCCAGCAAATGTAATACAGAATTAGTTGAACAGCCAATGGCCATATCCAGACGAATAGCATTATCAAAAGCTTGTGCAGTCATAATATCCAACGGTTTAATACCATTATTTAATAGTTCCATTATTTGCATACCAGCCTTTTTCGCCAGACGAATTCGCTCCGAATAAACTGCCGGAATAGTTCCGTTGCCCGGCAAGGCCATGCCAAGGGCTTCGGTCAGACAATTCATGGAATTAGCCGTAAACATGCCCGAACACGAACCGCAGGTAGGGCAGGCGTTTTCTTCCAAAACATTCAATTCATCCGCTGATATCCTTCCGGCTGAAGCAGCTCCTACCCCTTCAAAAACCTGAGTAAGACTAACCGATTGACCTTCTACCACACCAGCCAGCATGGGGCCACCGCTGATAAAAATTGCAGGACGGTTAATACGGGCAGCCGCCATCAACATGCCCGGAACCACCTTATCACAATTCGGAATAAACACCAGAGCATCAAACGCATGAGCAGTAGCCATGATCTCAACTGTATCGGTAATCAGTTCCCGACTGGCCAGAGAATACTTCATCCCGACATGATTCATGGCAATGCCATCACAAACGGCAATAGTATGAAACTCTATCGGCGTACCGCCAGCTATACGAACTCCGGCTTTTACTGCTTCTCCAATTTTGTCCAGATTAATATGTCCCGGAACAATGTCATTATGTGAATTAACTATTCCAATCAAAGGACGACTTATTTCTTCGTCGGTTAAACCCAGTGCCTTAAAGAGAGACCGGTGGGGTGCTTTTTCCAACCCCATTTTTACCTCACTGCTTTTCATGTCTTCCTCCTGCATTAATAATATAATAATAAAAAATATAAAAACCCCTCGTCCATTCAGGGACGAGAGGTAATTCCCGCGGTACCACCCTGCTTGTCACAGTTAAATAGCTATGACCTCTTGCAGCATTAAAGCAATTATGCTCGCTTGATAACGGACTGTTCCGTCCGACTCACCTACTCAGTAAATTACCGTTCGGATCGTGGCTCCAGGATGATGTCCAGATAAAATATGGATACCGGGTTCCAGCTGTACCGGCTCTCTGTAATCCAGTGATTTTCCTGTTGCTTCCCTTCATAACCGTTTTATTGGTTTATCTATAAAGTATATTTTATGGGCTATAATGATGTCAAGATGTTATTATGCTATTTTCGCCGCTTTTTTTGCTCTACGGTTCTGACATATTCTTTTAAATGTATGCGAAACTGCTTGTTGCGATTGCCAATAGCATTTTCTTTTTGTTTGATTTGTTTAAACATAGTCCACAATAATCGTGTACCTTCTTCAGTTTGCGATGCTTCCGAGGGGCTCATTCCGCTTAAACTGTTTAAATGAGAATAATACCATTTATTTAAATAAAACTCTTTTAACAAAGGTTCCAGTTCAGGCTGCTCTTTTTTTAATTCAGGAGTCAGAATATCGAAAAGGCCACTTTCCCGAACTTCCATCCCATCGTATTCCAAACAATTATACAGCCCGGCCTCGAAATTTTCCCGGACTTTAGCCATATCAGTTTCCCCAAAAGCAGAAACCTCAACCCAACTGGAGCCTAATAAGTATTCCGCCATGAAACTCTGGGGATTTCCGGTTTTATCTAATTGATAAAAAACCTGATAATTATCACTAATATCAAACTGCATATTTTTAAGCTGATTAATCCTTTCCATTACCTGAGCCCGTTGCTTAATCAAGTAGCGGGTTGTAATAAATCGCATACCATCCTCAGGCATAAGATCATCTTCTTCGGCAGCAATAACATCCTCAAAATAAAGATACTGACCACTTAAATAGCTATACACCGTTAACATATTAACTTCATATTCACCTCTTGAGGAGACTGCTACTTCAGTATCACTCATCAGTAAATGATGAAAGTCCATCAAAGTAGGGAAATCGCAGGTTATAATAACCAATTCCTCACCGTTTACTATCAAATCAGCAATTATTCCGGTTAACATGGTAACTCCCTGATTAAAATCATCCTCTTCATAAGTCACCCGCATATGTATTCCATAGGGCAACTCCTCAACCTGACGCATATTATCGATTCTTTCCAGTGTTTCAAATAAATCATCCAGATCAATTATCTCATATACGCGGCAAAACACTTTCGTATTTAAAGGATTTACTTCTGACAGGGCATTTACATTTTCCCGTGACAGTCTTTCCCACTGAGATATTTCCCAACCATGACCGTTTAAACGGGTTAAATGAAAAATAAACTCCTCTTTATAACATTCATGTTCCTGAAGTGATAGCGTTCGGGTATAAACACGGGCATCAGTTCGTGAAGCATAGACCTCCTCCACCTGACCCTCAAGTAATTGTATTGAAACAGAAAACAGGGGTGTTAATTGATCAAGGACTTTTTCAGAAGTTATATAACTGATATAGCTCCAATCTTTCTCCCGCCAGCCTCTGAAAAAGGCATTAACTAATTGACGGGGACCCAGACGGGGAGATAATCGGTTAAATAACTCCCACTCCTCCCGTGGAGTCAAAGCATTTTCACCGCCCAGATACTTTTGGTAAAGGAACTTGCCCAGAGCCGGACGTGTCATATTACGAATATTTAATTGATAAGCTTGTGAAATCAAATAACAGACCTCATTATAACTAACCGGAATCATTTCAGCTAAATCCTCCCGATCCCGTTCATATTGCCTGACCGGCATGTTTTCCACTAACAGAAAATTATATAAACCATCACTGTTGTAGGCTAAATAAAAACACTCAACATGAAGCCCCCGGTTTTCAGTATGCCAGGCTACATCAAGTGCAATGCGACTGGTATGACGGCTGGGGGTAGCATAAGCTTTATAAAAAGTGCCTTTAAAAAACTGTACCGGATTTACCGGGATACCCGACAGGCTGTATTTTTCCAGAGCGCGATTACAAACCAGCTCCATCTCCTTGCCATACTCAGCTTTTAATAAATAAAAGAAATCAGCCATGGCAGGCTCATAAAAAGACGATAAATTCTCCACCAATAATGGTCGCAAATCATGAGGTATTTCCTCTAATATTTCCAGAATAAATAATCTGCCGTCATGATCGCCCACCAGTTTTTGAATATCATTAACCAGGCTTCTTAAAATTGGCCTGGGAAATTACGTTTTCTTTTTTTTCATATATCCCCCTGCAGAGCTTTTGTTAAGAATGTACCATTTTACCTTTGATACTGCAATAAAGCCATGAAGTAAAATACCCGT
>JAQVWB010000083.1 GCA_028698695.1 Syntrophomonadaceae bacterium
TCCCTTTCGATTTCATCAATTTTTTGTTCTTCTGATATGATTTCAAGATATCAAAAAACTGACCGTAAGACAAATACGGCCAGTTTCAGTATGTTTTTTTATTTAGATTAATCTAAATTTCATTGGCAATACGTATGAATTCTCCAATCATAGAAGTCAATTCCTGAATGCTGGCCGTCATCTCCTCAGTTGCTGCAGCCTGTTCTTCACTGGATCTCATCGAGACTTCAGAGCCTTTTAAGGCAACTGAGATTTTCATCTCGATTTTGCCAGTCAGTTCCTTTATCTGATTGGCAGTTTCTTTAGAGCTTTCTGATAGTTTGCGAATTTCGGCGGCCACAACCCCGAAACCCTTGCCGGCATCTCCAGCCCGGGCAGCTTCAATAGCCGCATTGAGGCCCAGCATTTTAGTCTCATCAGCAATACTGCGTATATACTCCAGAATAGCACGAATTTCTTCAGCAATATCACGGATAGCTATAATCTCCTTATTAAGCTGAATTTCACTGGAACTAATGTCTCCGGCAGCAGCGGCTGTTTCCTCTATTGCAGCAGATATTTCGTGCATGCCCTTCTGATATGTATCTGCAATCTGGCGCAAACTAAAAGCATTGTCACGCCGGATAGCTGTCCCAAATGTGCCAATGACTCTACCAGTATCATCATCATATATAGGCAAAGTAGTAACTTTAAGAGGAATTCCATAAAAACTGGCGTCCAGTTCCATAACAGATACCTGACCATTTTGAATTACTTTATCAGCTACACCGCCTTTAGCAAATTTTTCGCCAACTTTTACAAATGGCACATCAAAATTGGTATCATCTTTGTATACAAATGCCTCCAAGTCAGTTGCATAAAAAACAGATTGGGGAAATATTTTAGACATCTCCTTGGATATTAACGATATATTGTCCAGAAAAAAGTTTGCCATTATAACTCCTCCTTCCTTTGAATTGTTTTAATATTATAAACATTATAAATATTATACAATTTATCCTGCTTTTTTTCATACATTTTTCCTAATTTCTCTTATTTCACGGCATATCTTAGGCATGTTTTCCCTTCCTTTCTTTTTTATGGCATTCATCTTCTTTCGTTTTCAAACTCAGGATTAATTATAAATTTATTTATTAGTTTAACAATTTATTCTTATCAACTTATAATGTTATACTTTAAAAAGCTTCATACTTCTGGAGGTGTATTTGTTGAAATATCTCGTAATCTTAACTGATGGAATGGCTGATGAACCTCTGCAGCAATTGAAAGGGAGAACGCCTCTACAGGTAGCTCATACCCCTAATATAGATAAACTGGCTAAATTATCTCATATAGGTATGGTTGCAACTATACCGGAGGGATTTAGTCCCGGTAGTGATGTGGCCAATTTAAGTGTTCTGGGCTATGACCCGGCGATTTATTATACTGGTCGTTCACCATTGGAAGCTGTCAGTATGGGGATTGCATTAGGAGACCAGGATTTGGCTTTTAGATGCAATCTGGTTACATTATCATCCCATGCTGACTCTGGTCAGCAAACTATGGCAGATTATAGTGCCGGTGAAATATCTACGCGGGAATCAGCAGTTTTAATAAAAGATTTGGCTAGGGAATTAATTCCAGCAGGATTTGAGCTGCATGCCGGGATTAGCTATCGTCACCTGTTGATTTGGAAAAATGGACGCGGTAAAGATATTCACCTTACGCCGCCACACGATATTTCCGACCGCCAAATTGGCGCATATCTACCTTCGGGAACAGGTGCCGCACCTTTGTTGGATATTATTAAGCATAGTCAGGAGTTTTTAAGCCGACATCCTATAAATCAGGAAAGAATAAAATCCGGACACAATCCGGCCAACTCGGTCTGGTTCTGGGGTGAAGGAGTACGTCCGGCATTACCCACTTTCAGTGAATTATACGGAATAAAAGGCGCAGTTGTTGGAGCGGTGGATTTAATCAAAGGATTGGGGATTAGTGCCGGATTACAGCCCATTCAGGTCGAAGGTGCTACCGGTGCAATTATCACGAACTTTGCCGGAAAGGCCGAAGCTGCTATACAAGCCTTAAAATCAGGGTATGATTTTGTGTATGTACATATAGAGTCACCAGATGAGGCTGGACATCAGGGTAATCTGGAGCAAAAAATATGGAGTATCGAGCAAATTGACCAGGAAGTAATAGAGCGCGTAATTAATGTCCTTCCGGAGTTGGAACCGGTACGCATTCTAATAATGCCTGATCACCCAACTCCCATCAGAATTAAGACTCATAGCGGCAATCCGGTGCCTTATTTATTGTTTGACAGTGAAAAACCGGTTAATAATAGTATCGGGGTTTACGATGAAACAGAAGCCCGGCAGGGCATCATGATTAATAATGGTCATGAGCTGATGAGTTATTTTATTACCAGTAAGTAGCAGCCGGCAGAAAAAGCAAAAGCGGGAAGTAGGATTTTAACCAGTTCCCGCTTTTTTTATACTAATGGTCTACTGCTACCATCACATTGGAAGCCTTAATTACCGCATAAGCTTCCTTTCCAACCGCCAATCCCAATCTTTCTGCTGATTCTTTGGTGATAATGGAAACGAGAATATCTCCACCTGGAAGTTGCAGTTGCACCTCTGTATTAACCGTTCCCGGCGTCAATTTGACAACTTGGCCCTTTAATGCATTTCTGGCACTAAGCTGCATTGGTCAAAACCTCCTTTCACCTTTTAGACTTTTATCTACAAATTTATTTTACCATACCTATATATTATTGCCAATTTCGACTATTTTATTTGCCAGTATTTATATGTTTAGAAACCGGGCGATGGTTTCCGGCATCTCCATGGCAGTTGTCACAGTATTATGCCGGACGGAAAGTGATTCCAAATCCCTGATGGCCGTAGGTATTTCAATACCGGCAGCACTGGATAGAAGTTTTAACAGTTCAAAATCCGGTTTGTTTTCCAGCATGGCAGGTGACAAAAGCGCCTGGGCTACACTGCTGCCAAATTTAAAAGGACTGGCTGTGGAAGCCACAATAGCAGGCTTTGTATCTCCAGTCGTATTACGATATTTTTCATATACATTCAGGGCTACCGCAGTATGGGTATCAGGCAGATAACGGTACTGTTTCCAGGTCTTACGAATAGTGTCCAGGGTATCTTCATCCGAACAGTAACCTCCCTGGAAATTTTGCCTTATAATTGACCTGCTATTATCATCAATTTCATAATAACCCTTTTCAGCCAGTTCCTGCATCCATCCCCTGACCCGATCGGCATCATGGTCAGTAACTTCATACAGCAGCCTCTCCAGATTGGAAGATATTAATATATCCATGGAGGGAGAAATTGTTTTATGAAACTCCCGGTTACGATCATAGCTACCGGTATTAATGAATTCGGTCAGCACGTTATTGGAATTGGAAGCACAAATCAGGCGATTTACGGGTAATCCCATTCTGCTGGCATAATAAGCAGCCAGTATATTACCAAAGTTACCTGTCGGTACTACAATATTCACCTTATCACCAGGTTTTATTTCTTCAGCGTCAAGTAAATCAACATAGGCAGAAATATAATAAATGATTTGTGGAACCAATCTCCCCCAGTTGATGGAGTTGGCGGAGGAGAGTTTTAATCCCTCAGCTTGCAAACGGGCAGCAAAATTATTATCGGCAAAAATGCGTTTTACCCCGGCCTGGGCATCATCAAAATTCCCGGCTACGGCCGCAACGTAAACATTATTGCCTTCCTGGGTTATCATCTGCCGTTTTTGTACAACGCTTACTCCTTCCTGCGGATAGAAAACAATTACTTTGGTACGGTCTATATTTTTAAAGCCTTCCAGAGCAGCTTTGCCGGTATCTCCCGAAGTTGCCACCAATATTACAATGTCCTCTGTTACACCGGTTATTCTCATACTGGTGATCAGCAGATGTGGCAGTATTTGCAGTGCCATATCTTTGAATGCCAAAGTCGGTCCGTGCCATAATTCCTGAATAAACAAGCCCTTATCCAACCTCACCAGCGGGGCAATCTTTTCGTGATTAAACCGGCTTTGGTTGTAGGCACTATTTACACATAGTTCGATTTCCTGCCGGGAAAAATCACCCAGATATTGCTGCAGAATATATAGGGCTCTTTGTCTGTAATTCCAGGATTTCATATTCTCCAGGTCCCCGATTTTTAGCTGCGGAATAGTCTCAGGGACAAACAGGCCCCCATCGGAAGCAATACCCATTGTTATCGCCTGAGCAGCACTTACCGGGGAGGATATTCCTCTACTGCTGAAATAATTCACGGCTTGCGCCTCCTTTAGATATTAAAGGTTTATTATATCATTCTATTACGAAAAGTTGCCAGGTGAAAGGCGATTTGTATATTTGAATTCAACAATTACATATTTATGAACAGCTTTAAATTGATTTAAGCAGAGATAAAATATTGAGAAAGTTGACGAAAGCAGGTCTGGTATACTATATATGTATAGAGACATTGCCATAATGGGAGGATCAAAATGCAATTCATTGCTATATTGTTATTAATTATTCTGGCCAAGATGGGTTATGATATTTATCGGGAACAACAGCATAAGATAAAACCCAAAAGCAAAAAAACCGGGCAGGTAATCGACATCAGCGACACCTGGATAAATATAGATAAACTGCCTTACCGTAAGAAAGATTACCTGTTAAACAATCGGGAGTTAGTAGTTTACGACACTCTGGATCATCTATTAAATGGAACGGTCTACCGACTTTTTACCAAAGTTCAGTTGGCAGATTTTTTGCAGACTGCTGCGGATGCTGCAAACCGTCAGGAGTACAATCAAAGAATAATTGAACGAAATGCAGATTTTCTGGTTTGCCAGTCTCCGGAATTAAACCCGATTCTTGTTATAATGATTGAGAATCAGAATGACGCCAAACGCAAACAATTAGTGGATCGCTTTACGCGTCAGGCGGCAGAAACTGCCGGTTTAGCTTTTATTACCCTTAACCCCGCCAGCCTGCCTGAAAATGAAGAATTAAAGAACCGGTTAATTGCTGCCGGTCTTTCCCTGTAAGGTACTATGAGTTCAATACGCTTAATCACCTATAACATTCATCATGGTACCAATGCTGATGAAACGCCTTCTCTGCATAACATTACTGACTTATTATCTGACCTGGACCCTGATATTATCGCACTGCAGGAGGTAGATAAGAATCTTGCCCGCAGCGGGAGACAACATTAGGCCAGTGTTCTCGCCCAACGGCTTAATATGAACTTCGTTTATGCCGGAGCACTTCAATATTCCAATGGTGAATATGGGAATGCCCTGTTATCACGTTACCGATAATATCTTATAAAAAACATCTCTTGCCTGACCCGGCAGAGAATCGTTGCCTGATGGAGGCAGTTGTTCAAGGCCCAACCCGACCTGTTGGAATATTCAATGTCCATATGAGCCTAAATGCTTCCATGCGGCAAAAACATCTGAATGATTTTATTCTGCCCCGTTTAGAGGCCTGCCCTTATCCTCTGATACTTATGGGTGACTTCAACTCCACCAATGATCAGAAGGATATCAACCTGCTTACAGCCCGTCTTACGGATACTTTTTATTTTAACCAAGGAGTTATTACCAATACATTTTCTTCATCACAACCGGTAAAACGCATCGACTATATCTTTGCTGACAAACGATTTGTTGTGCAAAACTATTTTATCGTTGACTCCCAGGCCTCCGACCACCTGCCGGTAGCAGTACAAATACAAATATAAAAAGCAGGAGACCATTTCGTTTATCTCATTAGTTATGAAATAAAACCAAATAATCTCCTGCCTCGGAATATCTCTGTGTTTTAATCGTACATTGCTTCAATTAAGTCTTTATATTTTTCCTGCACGACTTTCCTTTTTACCTTCATGGTAGGAGTAATTTCACCAGTTTCCTGTGAAAACTCTTTTTCAAGCAGTGTGAATCTCTTGATTTGCTCAACTTGTCCCAGATCCTTCTGCCGCTCATTAATGAGATTCTGATAAAATTTAATTACTTTTGGATTCTTAATAAGATCAGCCCTGCCGGTAAAGGTAATCCCCTCTTTGGTTGCCCAGTTTTCGAGATTTTCATAGCTGGGAACTATAAGGGCAGATATATATTTTTTACCGTCTCCAACTACTGCAATATATTCAATATAATGATCCTCTCCCATGATAATTTCAATCATTTGCGGGGAAATATTCTTGCCTCCCGAGGTAATAATAAGGTCCTTTAGGCGGTCAGTAATCCAGAGATATCCATCTTCATCAATTTTTCCGATGTCACCGGTCCTGAACCATCCGTCTTCAGTAAATACCTCCTGGGTCATCTCCGGCTTATTAAAATACTCCCTGAATATATTGGGTCCTTTGGCCTGAATCTCACCTGTTTCAGGATCGATCCTGGCTTCTGACAGAGGAACACACGGTCCTACCGAGCCAAACTTAAAATACTTAGGACCGTTCATGGCTATAACCGGTGAGGTTTCAGTTAATCCGTAACCTCCCGTAATCAGGAAACCGCAGTAAAAGAAGAACTTTTCAATTTCCGGGTTGAGAGCTGCACCGCCATAATTAGCGTGATGCATATTCGTGCCAAATAACCCCCGTACTTTATGCAGCACCAGTTTATCAGCAAGTTTTCTTTTTAAAGTCAGGAAAAACCCTGGTTGAATTCCAGCCATGACTAAATCTCCATGCTGGCGTCCTACCTCTACTGACCAATGAAATATCTTCTGTTTCATGGGAGGTGCATTATTAATTCCGGTGTACAGCGTGGAATAAATCTTTTCGAATAAGCGGGGGGCACTGTTAAAGACTGTAGTATTAGCTTCTTTCAAGTGATCAAGAATTTCATTATGGTCCTCACAATACCATATCTTCATACCCATGGAAAATATTCCGTAATTCCAGGACCTTTCCAGCACATGGCTCAGGGGAAGCATGCAAAGTGAAGAATCTCCTTCTTTAAACCCCTCCTCAGTATATCGCCCGACTGCCCAGGAATTATGCATAAGGGTTTTATGAGTATGCACTGCACCTTTCGGCTCACCGGTAGTTCCGCTGGTATATATAATGGTGCAAACATCTTCATAGTGAGCCCTTTTCATAATCTCTTCAATTTCTTTTTTACGGGATTTCTCGCGACCTTCTTTGAGAAAATCATCCCACATGATAACCCGTTTATCATCATGAATTTTAGTTCCCCGGTGGAATACGACGATTTTTTCCAGCGAGGGGCATTTGTCCAACAGGGGGTAGGTTCTGTCGTAATGAAGCTGCCGTCCGGCAAACATTACTTTAATCTGAGAGTCATTGACTAGATACTCCACTTCTTTCTCTGTATTGGTGGCGTATATAGGGACAGTAATACACCTGATTAGTTGGGAACCCAGATCAGACAGATGCCATTCTGCCCGATTGGTTGAGAAGATACCAATTCTGTCTTCTTCCTGGATGCCGTGGTTAAGAAGTGCAGAAGCAGCCGCAAACATTATCTCGGATATCTGGTTCCAGGTAAAGGATTCCCACTGACCATAGACTTTATGATAAAGCTGCTCCTCATCTCCATATTTTTTGGCCTGATTGATAACCATAACTGCGGTCTGCTGCCATTCATCCACGTATCTCTGAAATTCTTTTCCCAAAGCCTCCTCTTCTTTTTTGAATTTTTCCGTGTAGTTGATCCGCGGCCCGATGGCCTTCAATGTGTCGTAACCCATCTCTTACCTCCAATAATGCAATGTATTAATTAAATGTTAAGAATATTATAGCATATCGAAAATTTATTGTTCGTAAAACTTTAAGGTTTTGTTAAAAAAATCACTAAAGACTCATACATTGTCATAAAAAATCAGAAAATAAAAAAACAGACTCCCCGATAGCGAAAGTCTGTTTATATAATTCCGTTAAATGGTCGGAGTGACTGGATTTGAACCAGCGGCCTCTACGTCCCCAACGTAGCGCTCATACCAAACTGAGCTACACCCCGACGCAAAGAATATTCTATAACAGAAGTGCTGGCAAGTCAATACTTCCTCACCGTAATCAAGCAGCTTCTGCCTGGTTACCTAATCTGCCAGGTCCAAACTGAATTTTTTATGCAGAGAGCGAACCGCGTCTTTAATACGCTCCTGGTCGATTATACAGGAGACTTTAATTTCCGAAGTACTGATCATATGAATATTTATTTCCTCGTCAGCCAATGCCTCAAACATGGTAGCGGCAACTCCGGGATTGCTCTGCATACCGGCACCCACAATGGATACTTTGGCAACATTGGTACCACAGGTCATTCCTGAAGCGCCAATATCCTGCACCAGTTTTTCAACTATGGGTATGGTTTTCTGCAGTTCGTTTTCTTCAGTAGTGAAGGCAATGTCATTGCGA
>JAQVWB010000084.1:0-5102 GCA_028698695.1 Syntrophomonadaceae bacterium
AATTAAGGTTACAATACTACCTTGCTCCACTTCAATTGATAATTTTTTCAGGGCATGAATTGCTCCATAATAAACATCAATATCAACACATCTGAGCACCTATTCTAACTCCTCTCCGAGATAAGCTTCAATAACTTGTTTATTACTTCTAATCTCTTCCGGTCTTCCTTCAGCAATTATCTGGCCGTAATCCAGCACGTAAATTCGTTCGCAAACACCCATTACTAAAGACATATCATGTTCGATCAGAAGTATCGAAAGTTTGAAATCACGCCTGATTTGAGCAATTAATTTCATCAACTCTTTGGTTTCCTGGGGGTTCATACCTGCTGCGGGTTCATCTAAAATCAGCATGGTAGGCTTGGTAGCCATCGCCCTGGCTATCTCCAGGCGCCGCTGTTCCCCATAAGGCAAGTTCTTGGCTAATTCATCTTTTTTATCATCCAATTTAAATATTTTTAAATATTTTAAGGCATCTTTTTCTATTATATCTTCACCTTTAAAAAATCCGGGAGTCCTGAGGATAGCGGAAAGAAACCCGTACGGGACGTTTTTGTGTGAGGCAATCTTAACATTATCTAATACTGACAGATCATTGAAAAGACGAATGTTCTGAAAAGTTCTGGCAATGCCTCGTGCACATATGGTATGCGGAGCTAAGCCAACAATATTCTGCCCATTAAATACGATGCTGCCTTGATCAGGTTTATATACCCCGGTAATCAAATTAAATACGGTCGTCTTCCCTGCCCCATTCGGACCAATAAGGCCAATCAATTCGTTTTGCTCCAGACAAAAATTAAAATTCAGCACTGCGCTCAACCCGCCAAATGATTTATCTAAGTTATTTATTTCCATTATCAGGCTCATTTTCGTCCACCCCAAATTCTGCCAAAGATCTGTCTGCTCAGTTCTTTATTTCCCATCAAACCCTGAGGACGATAGATCATTACAATAATCAATATTAGGGCATATAGAATCATTCTGATTGCCGGGAACGACTGCAGGACAGCAGTCAAGGCGGTAATGAATAGCGCAGCAATAATGGCTCCGGTCGTACTGCCCAGCCCGCCCAGAACAACCATCACCAGAATATCGAATGATTTCATAAAATTAAAGGTGTCGGGTTTTATTATATAGAAGAAATGTGCATACATGGCGCCAGCCAAACCTGCTAACATCGCACCTATTACAAAAGCCATAACCTTATACTTGGTGGTATTGATCCCCATCAATTCTGAAGCGACCTCATCCTCACGGACTGATATTATGGCTCTTCCATAACTGGAATTAATCAGGTTGACAACCACCAGAACAGTAAATACTGTAGCTCCAAACAACCAAGGCCAGGTAGTCATTTTCGTAATGCCAAGAATGCCGGCCGGTCCATTTACATAATCAATATTTTGCAGGGTTACACGAATGATTTCACCAAGGGCAAGGGTAGCTATAGCCAGATAATCGCCTCTCAGTCTCAAAGTTGGTACCCCGATAATAAACCCGCCGAGTGCCGCTGCCAGACAAGCAACTATTAATCCTACAATAAAAGGCTGTCCCAGCATTTGAGTCATGACCACGGACGCATATGCTCCTACCGCCATGAACCCTGCATGTCCCAAGGACAATTGTCCGGTAAAACCGTTGATCAGATTCAAGCTCACAGCCAGAATAATATTTATACACATCGAAGCCAAATTTATCTGATAATACTGATCAAGCAATCCGGTAGTTATAAAATACTGAACCAGTATAAATAAGGCTGTCAAAACTAATACATCTATACAGAACCTAATAAATTTACTTTTTATCTGCATTCTATTCACCTACACTTTTTCACCGGTATCTCTGCCAAAGAGACCAGTAGGCTTGATCAGCAGAATCAGGATCAGAACGCCAAAAGCGACTGCATCGCGGTAAAGACTATTACCATAGCCGCTGACCATGGTTTCCAGGAGTCCCATTACAAATCCTCCTACCATAGCACCGGGAATGATGCCGATGCCTCCCAGTACTGCGGCCACAAAAGCTTTTAAACCTGGAATTATACCCATCAGGGGATTTACTGTACTATAATAAACACCGTACATTACACCTGCCGCCGCAGCTAATGCCGAACCAATGGCAAAGGTAATGGAAATGGTTTTGTCGACACTGATGCCCATGAGGACTGCTGCCTCCTGATCCAGAGAAACTGCCCGCATGGCTTTTCCGGTTTTTGTCCATTTAATAATATACTGAAGAATCAGCATAAGAACGACCGCAGAAACTACCACAAAAACATCTTTATTCAAAATAGAGAGTCCTGCAATATTATAAGCCTTGATTGGAAAGGCGGTATCGGGAAATACCCTTTGTGAAGGGCCTAACAAGAATATCGTCACATATTCCAAAAAGAATGACACGCCTATTGCGGTAATAAGCGCTGCAATACGGGTCGAATTACGCAGAGGCCGATAAGCAACTTTTTCAATCAAAATACCTAATATGGCACAAGTAAGCATGGCGGCAATCATTGCTACCACTATATTGGTTTTAAAAACAGTCAGTGAAAAAAACCCAACAAAACCACCCACCATCATAATGTCCCCGTGGGCGAAATTAATTAGTTTTATAATACCATAAACCATAGTATAGCCCAGTGCTATAAGTGCGTAAATTGCCCCCAGCGACAAACCATTGACGAGTTGTTGTATAAATTCCAGCAATATTGCCACATCCTCCTGCTGTTTAAAGAGGAAGAGAGGGTTGGCCCTCCCTTCCTCCTCAGCTCTAGTTACGGTTGAATTCGTGTATTCATTACCTGAGCACCATCTTTGAATTCAATAATAACACCGGCTTTGACCGGATTGTGCTTTTCGTCTATACTCATTTTACCGGTAATACCTTCGAAATCTTTGATTTTGGCCAGTGCTGCTGCCAGTTTCACAGGATCCGCAGCCTGCGCGTCTTTCAATCCTTGTACCATGAGTTGTATAGCATCATAACCAAGGGCAGCAAAGGCATCAGGTTCTTTATTGTATTTGGCTTTGTAAGCTTCAACAAATTTTACAATGTTGGGATCTGTGTCTTGTGAAGAATAATGATTGGTGAAATAAGTATTGTTTAAAGCTTCATTTCCAGCAACACTTACCATATCCGGTGAATCCCAACCATCACCACCGCCTATTGGAACAGTAATGCCCAGTTCACGGGCTTGTTTGATTAGTGGTGCAACTTCCTGATAGTAACCAGGTACATAGATAAAATCAGGGTTCATTCCTTTAATCTTAGTCAAAGTTGCCCTGAAATCGCGGTCGTCTTTCACATAACCTTCTTCGCCAACTATGGTTCCGCCTTTTTCTCCAAAGGTCTTTTTAAAATATTCTGCCAGGCCTTTGCCATAATCAGTCGATGTATCAGCATAAATAACTGCATTTTTAGCTTTCAGATTATCAGCAGCAAATTGAGCCATCAAAGTCCCCTGAAAAGGGTCAATAAAACAAACCCGGAAGATATATTCATTGGTTTTGCCGGTTTTGTCATCAACTGTTACATTGGATGCAGTAGCAGCAGGTGCAATCAGTGGGATCTTGTTGTCCATCATGATTGGTGTACTGCCTGCGACATCACCACTGGTAAGAGGCCCAATCTGTGCAACAATATTTTCACCAACCAAGGCTGCACTTATACTCATGGCTTCATCAGCAGTTGATTTGCAGTCTTTGACAACAGGATTCAGTTGCATTCCCAAAACTCCACCTGAGGCATTGATTTGTTCAATTGCAAGCAATGCCCCATCTTTGGCGTTGGTGCCATAACTCGCTACTCCACCTGATAATTCAACATTAATTCCTACATTGATCATTTCTGCTTTATCACCGGCTTTATCACCGGTATCCTTCGCTTCTCCGCCACATCCAGCTACGATAGCAAGCATAAAAGCCATAATTATTAATACCGCTATCTTTTTCCTACTGTTCTTTTTCATCACGTTCCTCCTCTTCTCTTTTTTAACATCATGACTACTTTTGTCATGAAAATTAATTACTGCTTTGCTTGTCCGCCTTCTTATTGAATACTATATTGATTCTCTATTTCGCTTTGATTCTTATATCTCCTATGCGCCGAGTAAAACGAATCTTATCATAATATTCTACCAGAGGAAGCGTATATTTTCGAGAAGTTTCTAAAAGATCTCTGGCAGTTGCCAAACTTAGCTCCTGCTCCCCCCTAAAATACTCCTCTAAAATCACTTTTCCTTCTTCAATCGCTGTTTTGGAAAAATAATTCTCCCCTTCTAATTTGACTACTTGCCCTTGATTAACTAAATAATTTAATGCTTCTGCCACTTCTGTATCGCTCACAGCCAGATGATTTTTTATTTCTTCAATTGAAGGTGGATTAAAAAGTTGTTGATTTAAGCTATCAACAATATAGTCAATCACTCTTCTTTCTTTTTCTCCCGGTGTAGGCTGGTGGGTTATCCGGCTTATATCATTACCCTTACTGATTAGACAGTGCTGTTCTTCCAATAATTTTAATATGGCATTAAAATTCTTACCATTTATATAGCTGAAATATTTGCTTCGCATATCTTCCTTCGGGTATCCGCTTCGTAACGGGTATCTTTTATGATACTGAAGAAGATTTTTATTGATTATTTCATTTATACTATCTAACTTTGTTTGACTAATATATATACCCTGTTTAATTTCAACTATTTGCTCGTCATCAATTAACTGCTGAATCTCATTGTTTAGTTGTTCCGAAAAATGGCTTCCGGTCTTGCGGGCCAAGTCATCAACAGTAAATACATCCTGCCCGGCTGAGGTCATTTCATGCAGCAGCATCTCATAAAGACTACCTTCTTCTTTAATAGCTAATTCCTCTAGCACTTCTTCTTTAAATCTTTTTTGTTTTGCTGCATTGGGTTCTATAACAGTTCCTCCACCTATTGTTGAAACGGGTGAGTAATACCTAATAACAAAAGGATCGCCTTTATGAGCCACAATTTGTTTTTCCAAGATTATCTGAGCAAAAGCTTCTTCTCCCGGGTTTAATTCATCCCGGTCTAACAGAACAATTCTGCCCAAAACCTCATCAGTTCCCAAGTGAAATCTTAT
>JAQVWB010000084.1:5202-8323 GCA_028698695.1 Syntrophomonadaceae bacterium
CTTTATGAGCCACAATTTGTTTTTCCAAGATTATCTGAGCAAAAGCTTCTTCTCCCGGGTTTAATTCATCCCGGTCTAACAGAACAATTCTGCCCAAAACCTCATCAGTTCCCAAGTGAAATCTTATTCGGTTCCAATTATGAATAATACGATTACTTCCTGATAGCAAACGCATTCTGGTGTCAAGTCTATAACTTGGGATAAATGACCCCGGGGTAGTTAATAAATACCCGCGCTTGATTTCATTTAATTCAATACCCTGCAGATTAACTGCTACCCGCTGTCCTGCAAAGGCGACATCGGTTTTTTCATTATGTATCTGAATAGTTCTTATTTTTACTTGCTTTTGCGGAGGCATCAGTTCTAATGTTTCTCCCACTCCTATTTTCCCTGACCATAGTGTTCCGGTCACAACAGTCCCAAATCCGGACATAGAAAATACTCTATCAATTGGCAGTCTGGCATATCCAGAGGAGGATTTCTCCTTAATCATTCCAGAAAATATTTCAATTTGCTCTTTTAATTCATTAATACCTTCGCCGGTTACTGCAGAAACCGCCATAATCGGTGCCTTAGCTAAAATACTCTTCTTCAGATACACTTCGATTTCATCTTCCACCAACATCAGCCATTCCTCATCAACTAAGTCTTTTTTAGTTAAAACCACTATCCCTTTGTCAACGCCAAGCAATTCAATAATATCCATATGCTCTCTGGTCTGAGGCATAATCCCTTCATCAGCAGCAATTGTCAATAAGACCAAGTCAATGCCAAAAGCGCCGGCCAACATATGGCGAATAAATCTTTCGTGTCCGGGCACATCAACTATTGCAGCTTTTTGCCCGTTGGGAAGCGTAAACGGAGCAAATCCAAGTTCTATTGATATTCCTCTTTTTTTTTCTTCCTTTAATCGATCAGTATCATGCCCTGTTAAAGCTTTAACCAGAGTGGTTTTACCGTGGTCTATATGACCTGCTGTTCCAATTATAATTCTTTTCATAAAAGACCCCCGGGGTTAGACTCATTATCAATCAATTCCAGCATTAACCTGACAATTAAATCATCATCTTCGGGCATTAATGTCCTCACATTAATAAGCATTTTATCATCCTGACGCCTTGCTATAAGTGCAGGCTGCATCTGTCGTAAATTTTTAACCACCGTTTCCAGAATACCATTGATAAACTCCAGTTCCACGCAATAACCAGGTATTTTGAAGGTTGGATAGGCCCCCCCTCCAACCATATCTTCAGTTTGTTTAACTGCTATTTCTTTAAGTTTATCCCAGTTTGCTGTACACATCTTAATTTTATCTGCAAGACTTTCGGCTTTATTTTTTAATTCTGCAGGACTGTTGACCAACATCCTGATAATAGGAATATTCTTCAGGGGGTCCCCGATTAAATATTCCAGTAATGTTCCTTCCAGTGCTGCTATGGTAAGTTTGTCCACCCTGAGAGCCCGAGTAAGCTGATTCTTTTTCATGGCTTCAATATATTTCTTTTTTCCGATTAATATACCCGCTTGTGGCCCACCTAATAACTTATCACCGCTGAAAGAAATAATATCAATTCCTGCTGCAACACTTTCCTGTACTAGTGGTTCTTCATTTAATCCCCATTCCTGCAAATTGCATATGATACCACTACCCAAATCCTGCATTACTGGAAGCGAATATTCCTTACCTAATGCCGCCATTTCTTCCATAGAAACACTAGCAGTAAAACCAACTATTTTATAATTAGAAGTATGGGCAGTGAAAAGCATCCCGGTGTTTTCATTAATAGCATTTGCATAATCACTGGCATAGGTTTTGTTAGTAGTTCCGACTTCTATAAGTTTCGCCCCGCTTAATTTCATTACTTCAGGAATGCGGAAAGAACCCCCTATTTCGACCAATTGTCCGCGCGAAACGATTACTTCCTTATGAACAGCTAAAGTATTTAACCCCAGCATTACTGCGGCAGCATTATTATTTACAACCAATGCTGCTTCGGCTCCGGTTAATTTAATTAACAAATCTTCAACATGATCATAACGGGATCCCCGTATACCTTCTGTCAAATTCATTTCCAGATTATTGTAAGTCCGTGCTATTTCGTTTATATAATTGATTGCTCTGCTTCCTAACGGTGCACGGCCTAAATTAGTATGCAATACGACTCCAGTACCGTTAATAACTTTATATAAAGTACCCTGACTGGCAGGTATCTTTTTCTCTACTGAATTTATTATCCTCTCCATTAAATCATCTTTGCTGAAAGCTTGTGGTTCCAACTTCAATTCCAAGCGCAGATTATCAACAGATTGGCGTACTGTCGTGACTATAAACTGGCGGTTATATTTGTTTATCAGCGCCTTTATTCGCTCATCCATCAAAACTTCATCAATGGCGGGAATTCTTCGCAAATTATCCATACTAATCACCTGTTTCTGCTTATTGCTTGTCTAGTATTATAATATAACTATCAAACAATGTCTTTTATGTGCTTATATATTAATGCACAAATAATTATTATTCCCATTATACCAAATATAGGATATACCAAACCCACCAGATTAGAAAAGCTCTGCCCGGATAATGGCAAAGCTAAAGTCAAAGTTAGAATCAGCATAATTCTGAAACTTGTTCCGGAATATTTGGCCAGACGTTGGGTGAAGCCATATGTATTTGCTATAGCTGTGGTTAAAATCCCCAACCATAAAACCAATAAGTAACCATACTTAGCAGTCATACTAATTTTACCTGCTGCAAAAAGCATGGGAATCTCATAGTTAAACACTTGCGGAATGCTATTTGCCAGCGCCCAAAAATTTAGTATTAACAGCAATCCGAGGATTATCCCCCCCAGCATTGCTCCACTTATACCTTGTTGCCGGGTAGTTATTGACTGGTATTCTATTAATACAACCATAGCTAAACTAAAATTATATGCAACATATAGCAGTGCCGCTATAATCCAGTAGTAACTGACCGGTTTTTCTAAAGCAGTCGTATAATCAAATATTGCATGATTTTTCATTCCAAAAGCCAGATAGAAGTTTATAACCAATAATAAAAGTATTTTAAGCGGAACTAAATAATTGTAACTAGCTATTAATCCTTGCTTTCCTTTAAATA
>JAQVWB010000085.1 GCA_028698695.1 Syntrophomonadaceae bacterium
TATTTGATAAAAGAATAAGCCTGGTTTAAGTTTAACCATTTTCAGTTTAAAAGGAGCCGGTAATATTTTAACTACCTGACCGATTTCCAGTGAGGTTTGCACTTGACCATCTATGCATATTGCCGCATCAACCCCTGATAAATATTTAATCGCCACCTGTTTGGAACCATCCAAAACCATGGGGCGTTTATACGAAGCATGTGGGGCAATAGGAGTAATAAGCAGCACTTCGATATCAGGATCAGTTATTGGCCCCCCACAGGATAAAGAATAACCGGTGGAACCGGTAGGAGTTGCTACTATCATTCCATCACCACGATAATTGGCAGTTAACTGACCGTCTATTTCCAAATCAAAACCAATCATACGCGGAGACTTAGAGCGAAAAGCTACCTCATTGAGACAATAAGATTGAAAGACCGGCTCTCCATCTTTGAAAACCTGACAATCAAGCATCAACCTCTCACTTAAACTATATTGTCCATTGATTAAAGGCTCCAGATATTCATCTACCTCAGATAATTCCAATTTACTTAAAAAGCCTATCCGGCCCATATTTATTCCCAGCAGTGGGATACCCATGACGGCATAATGACGCGCAGTACGTAAAATGGTGCCATCTCCGCCTAAAACTATAGCCAAATCAGCATCTTCCACCTGGCCCAGTGGGCTTGAAGCATGTCCCCGTATAACTTCAAGATTATACTTTTCCAGTTTGGTTGCCAATTCCTGAGCTACTGACTCGGTTTTCGGCCTATTCTGATTATTAATCAGCAGTACTTTTTTCACTGCCCTTACCTCCCAGTTGCAAATGAGCACTATCAACTACCTGGTCGATAATATCGCCAATATTATCCAAGGGGGATTCAGTTGCTGTCAACTTCAAAAAATACTCTATATTTCCCTGGGGTCCCTTAATTGGTGAATAAGTTATTCCCGTACAATTAAGGCCGACAGCTGATGCACTATTTACACAGGACATGAGAACTTGCCGATGGATTTGGGGATCTCTTACGACTCCCTTTTTTCCCACCCGGTCTCTACCCGCTTCAAACTGCGGCTTAACCAGGCAGATTACTATTCCGGCTTCCTTCAACAATCCTCTTGAAACCGGAAATACCAGCTCCAGTGAAATAAAAGAAACATCTATGGTAATTAAATCAGCCAATTCAGAAATTAGCTCAGGTTCTATGTAGCGAATATTAGTTCTCTCCAGGTTCACCACCCGGGGATCATTTCTGAGCGTCCAATCAAGTTGTCCATATCCGACATCCACAGCATAAACCTTACGGGCACCTGACTGCAGAACACAATCTGTATATCCGCCGGTTGAAGCACCTATATCTATTATCACCTTATCCCGGACGTCAACCTGGAATTCCTGCAGGGCTTTTTCCAGTTTAAACCCACCCCGACTTACAAACCGTCGTCCGGTGGAAATAATCTCCACCTGCGCCTCTTCATCAACTGATGTGCCCGGCTTATCCACTCTCTGTCCATTAACCTGTACCTGTCCGGCCAGAATATAAGCACGGGCCTTTTCTCTGCTGGGGGCCAGTCCCTGGGAATACAGTAATGCATCCAGCCTAACTTTTGCCAAATTTGAGCAACTCCCAACCAGCAGAATCATTTACCAGTTCCGGCCAGCGGTTGATGACCTTTTCCAGCAAAGCTTCCGCATTCATATCCAGATAATCAAATAATAAATCTACTCTGCCATGTTCCACAAACTCATCAGGTATTCCTGCCCTTAATAACTGAGAAGTTAAACCTTCTTCCTGTAATATTTCCATAACTGCACTGCCAAAGCCTCCCTGCAGGACATTGTCTTCAATGGTAACTACCCGCCCGCATTTTTGAGCAACGGACTTTATGCAGGATCGATCTATTGGTTTTACAAAACGTGCATCAACCAGAGTGGCAGAAATATTGTACTCCGCAGCCAACTGCACCAGATCAAGGGCAAAAGTAACTCCCCGTCCAATGCCAATGACGGCCAGATCATCTCCATCATCCAAAATTTGAGCCTGTCCGACGGGAATAGTATCTTCTTCATCAGTTACTGCTATCCCCTGTCCAATTCCGCGTGGATAGCGAATAGCTACCGGTCCTGAAATCGTAAATGCAGTATTAAACATTTTTATCAACTCGTTTTCATCTGCAGGAGCCATAATCGTTAAATTAGGAATGCTGCGCAGATAGGACAGATCAAAAACCCCATGATGAGTTGCTCCATCCTCACCTACCAAGCCGGCCCGATCAACAGCCAGAATAACCGGCAGATTCTGCAGAGCTACATCCTGTACAATCTGGTCATAAGCCCGCTGTAAAAAAGTCGAATATATTGCTACTACCGGACGCAAACCTGCCCGAGCCATACCTGCTGCCAGAGTAACTGCATGTTGTTCACATATACCCACATCAAAAAATCTATCTGGATATTGCCGGGCAAACGGTGCCAATCCCGTTCCACTTGCCATGGCAGCAGTAATGGCAATTACTCCCGGATCAATTGCAGCCCGGTTAAGCATGTACTCACCAAATATTTCCGTATAAGTCTTAACGGTTTTCCTGGCCTGTTGTCCGGTATTAACATCAAATGGTCCAATCCCATGAAACACATCCGGGTTTTCCAGAGCAGGAGCATACCCCCTGCCCTTCTGAGTAATAAGATGAATAAAAACCGGGCCCTTCATTTTTGCAGCATTGTTCAGAACCTGAATAAGTTCCTCCAGGTTATGTCCGTTTACTGGTCCTATATAAGTAAAACCGAGTTCTTCAAATAATATACCCGGAACCATTAAATACTTGACCATATCCTTAAACCTGCCTGCAGCCCGGGCAATATTAGGACCTATAGCCGGAATACGATGCAGGGCGGTTTCAATTTCATCTTTAGTACGGGAATAAGAGGGGTCAGTACGCAATCGATTCAAATAAGCTGACATAGCTCCAACATTACGAGAAATAGACATTTCATTATCATTTAATATTACCGTTAGATCATGCGCTTCATGACCGGCATGATTCAAGGCTTCAAAAGCCATACCTCCGGTTAAAGCGCCATCGCCAATCACTGCCAGCACCGAATGCTTTTCTTTCTTAATATCCCGGGCAATAGCCATACCCAGGGCAGCTGAAATGGAAGTACTGCTATGACCGGTATTATAAGCATCATGTTGGGATTCTTCGGTTTTGGGGAAGCCGCTTATACCACCATATTGTCTCAAAGCAGGCATCTGATGTTGTCTGCCGGTTAGAATTTTATGCACATAACTCTGGTGTCCCACATCCCAAATGATTTTATCTTTGGGAGTATTAAAAACATAGTGAAGGGCCAGAGTTAATTCTACCACCCCAAGGTTAGCTGCCAGATGTCCCCCACATTGTGAAACACTGTTGACCAGAAGCTGCCTGATTTCTTCTGCCAGCATGTTCATGGCAGCCATATCCATATCTTTTAAGTCTTGTGGAGAGTTAATTGTTTGCAAAATATTGTTCATAACCTTCACCTTTTATCATTAAACAATTCCATGCCGGTAAGATTCTCCCATCGGGCCAAGATTACTGCCACTTTAAAAATAATAGCATTGGCATAATCAATAGCCACTTTCTTCCCGGCTGCTTTACCACCTACAGTCAAGGCAGCTATAAGACTGGTCATCATTCCCCCCATTATAAACAGGTCGACGGTTCCAAACCAGTCGACCAGACTTAATACTATACCGGCTCCGATAGCTCCGCTTAGCGTACCGGCTATATCACCAATCACATCATTGCAAAAATTAGCCACCTTGCTGGCATTCTTCGTTATTTTAACCGCTTGTCGGGCACCAAATACCTTTTTGGCCGCCCGGGCATTAAATGGCGGTAGAACTGCTGCCGTTGCCGCAGTTCCAATCATATCGAAAAATACTCCTACCAGAATTATAAACAATAACAACGGAATAGATACAAATACACTGTTAACAGCACTTACCAGACTTTCTGCCCCGATACTGACCAGTAAAGCGATAAAAAAAGTAAAAAAGGCGACTGCCAGTGCTGATAACAAAACATTTCTATCATTAAAAATATGGGTTCGCAACAATAAAAATATTCCTCCATAAAAAAACAGTCTGGCAAAAGGTTGTCTGTTGAGTAAACGCTGCGACATAGGTCCAGCAGGTTTTCCCCGTGGAGCACCCGACTGTTGCCAGAGGGGCGGTTTCCCTTTATGTCCACATTACTGCGTCACCGCAAGTAAGGCTGGATTACCACTTAGTGCACACTTTAATCCTCAACAAACCGTGCCAAAGCACACAGTCTAGGAGTTTTCCTCAACAACCCACATTAATTTCTAGCCTCTTTTGCAGTACACGGTTTCAAAGCAGATAACAAGTCCCTGGCCGGGGTATTTGTTACCCATCAACGCTTATCCGCCGCCACCACTCAAGGCAGGCTACACTGCACCCAGCTTTCACCAAATGCAGGTTTTCTTAGTAAACCTTAGACTTACTAAGCCTCCACGGGTGCGGGGTCAGACTCCACATGCCGTTGCGGAATGCCCCATCACCCTTAACTCCCAGCAAAGACCCCTGACTGGGCGTCAAAAGCCGATACCAGAATCTTCATCGATGTGCCATTTACGGATTTTTAGGCCCGTCTTTGAAATTAACAGGGCTGACTAGAATACTGTAACCTTCTGCCAGTTCATATTCGACTGTAATTATATCATAATAACATAATATTCTTCCACTTACCGCTTCTGCTCAGATTCATCATAGCGACCAGTATGAGTTCAATAAATCCTGTAATATTATTATAGGTGGTTTTATCTAACTCCAGCTCCGCTTAGTTATTCCGGACTAAAGTAAACCAGGCCAACTGTCGTAAAAAATCGGCTTCCGGACCAAAATACTCCAAGCTGGATAAACATTCATCAACCTTTTTACGCGCTATTTCTTCAGTTCTTTCAATACCAATTAAACTGGGATAAGTAGTTTTGAGATTTTTTACATCACTTCCCACCGGTTTACCCATTAAGCCTTCATCACCACGAACATCCAGCAAATCATCTGTGATTTGAAACAGCAAACCAAAGCTGTGCGCATAAGCAGTAATTTTTTCCAATCCGGAGGAATTCATGCCTCCCAGTACTGCCCCGGCTCTTAGAGCTGCCCTGAATAGTTCTCCGGTTTTAAGACTATGCAGCGTTTGCAGGGTAGTAAATTCTATTTTTTGTCCTTCGGATTGCAAGTCTATTACCTGCCCGCCAATCATTCCTCTGCTGCCGGCTGCTTTCGACACTTCCTTGATTACCTGTAATACCTGTTCCGCTTTTATCGGTGCAATGCCGGCATTATGAGTTATTAGTTCAAAGGCGGCCGTAAGCAATGCATCTCCGGTAAGAATGGCGATATCTTCCCCAAATACTTTGTGACAGGTGGGCTTCCCCCTGCGAAAATCATCATCATCCATGGCCGGCAAATCATCATGAACCAGAGAATACGAATGAATCATTTCCAGAGCACAGGCAGTAGGAATAACCCACTCCCGATCTCCTCCCGCCAATACTGCACCCTCCATCACCAGCATGGGGCGTAAGCGTTTCCCTCCGTTAAAAACGGCATAATGCATGGCCTGATGAATAATAACCGGATAGGCATCTATCTGTTCCAGACATCCGGTTAAACAGCTGTCAATAAATTTTTTGCGTTCCTGAATCTCGATTTGAAACTTGTTTAAGTCAAAATTATGCATTTTTTAACCTCACTCTTCAACCTCAACCAGTTCAAAACTGCCATCCAATTTTCTTATTAATTTCTGCATGCGTTGTTCAGTAACCTGTAATTGCTGCTGACACAACAAAGTAAGATTAATACCCTCTTCAAACAGCAGCAGTGAATCGTCCAAATCCTGCTCCCCTGATTCCAGCTTGTCCAGAATCTCTTCCAATCTGCTCATGGCTTCTTCAAACTTTATTTTTTCCACCTTTCTCCGTCTCCCTGTCTTCAATTTTTACTCTCAGCTCTCCATCAGCTAAAATCAACTGTACTTTATCCCCTGGTGATACTTGCTTAACTGAACGAATTATACCGCTTTCATTTCTGACTACTGCATAACCCCTTTGTAAAACCTTCAGGGGGCTTAACTTGTCCAGTCCGGAAGCAGCCATCGCCAGTTGGTTTTTCTTACGGCTCATATTATCATTGGCTGCCCGCAGGAGCCGCTCGCTTAACTCTTTCAATTCATCCTGTTTGGATTGCAGAGATTGCATTAATCCCGAGGTTTTAAGGATTCGCTTAATTACCAACTGATCCAGGCTTTCGCTGCGAGTATAGAATACTTTTTCCATAGCCGCTTGCATTCTTTGCTTCAATCGTTGTATTTCCATTCCCAGTTGCTGCAAATCAGGTGATGCCAATTGAGCCGCTTGTGTCGGAGTTGCTGCTCTAACATCCGCTACCCAATCTGCCAGGGTAAAATCAGTCTCATGTCCTACTGCCGAAATAACTGGTATACGGGATTCAAATATGGCCTTCACTACTTCTTCGCTGTTAAAGGCCATTAAATCTTCCCATGACCCTCCGCCCCGACCAATAATAATGACATCCATACCTCCCCAGGCATTTAAACAGCGCAGACCCTGGGCTAATTCCATCGGTGCATCCACACCCTGAACCGCGCTATGATAAAATATCACCTGGATTCCGGCATGCCGTTGGCGAAGGACTTTTAAAATATCCTGAATAGCTGCACCATCCTGGGAAGTTATTACCCCCACCTTCTGTACGAAAGACGGCAGGGTTTTTTTTATATCCGCATTAAAATAACCCTGCTTTTCCAGCCGCTCCTTAAGCTGCTGTAAATACAAGGAAAGACTACCGGCACCAAAAAGCTGTAATTCATCTACATATAGTTGATATTTCCCCTGACGGTTAAAAACAGAAATCGAACCCCGCGCCAATACTTCCATGCCATTTTCCGGCATAAATTTCAAAGCCCGCGTGCGACTCTTGAACATTACTGCACTAACGGCGG
This sequence comes from Syntrophomonadaceae bacterium, assembly GCA_028698695.1. Classification (GTDB taxonomy): domain Bacteria; phylum Bacillota; class Syntrophomonadia; order Syntrophomonadales; family Syntrophomonadaceae; genus JAAYBS01. Next base: position 7,024 of record JAQVWB010000085.1, read on the forward strand.
ACTCTTCATCTTTCAGCGTAAAATACATATGTCCGGACTGCTGATACAGCTTAAAACCCGAAATCTCACCGCGCAGCCAGAAGTCCTGCAATCCCGGCTCAGCCTCCAACAATAGCCCGATAAACTTATTCAATTCACTGACTGTCAAAAATTCAGGTTGCATAATCTTTTACCTGTCCGCAGCCTGGCATAAGTTATTCATTAGCTCGGCAATCAGAATTGGTCCTATTCCGCCGGGCACAGACATCAGATGACCCGATAATCCAGTCATTTTATCCCGGTTTACATTGCCGCAAACTTTACCCTGGTTCCAGTGAAAACCGGCATCAATAACCAACGCTCCATCTTTGATATGCTGATCATTAAAAATCAGCGGTTCACCCTTCTCAATAACATAAATATCACTGGCAGGAAGAGTTGCCTTTTTATAATCAGGAATTATGCTGACGCGACTGCCCTGTCGGGTTAGAACTATCGCCAGCGGAATTATTAAATCAAAAGAATCGCCAACCAGTGTAATTCCCCAATCCGCAAGTGTACCTTTGGTTCGGTTTATCACTTCCATACAAGCCCGGGCTGCCGGAGATATAAAAGATGCTTCCCCTTGAAAAAGCTGACCCCGATTTCGGGGATTAAAGCCATCCACATCTTTAGCCGGGTCAATTGTGTTCAAAAAGTCTTCCGTAAATTGTTCCAAATCTCCCGGCAAAGGAAGCTGCAACAGTATGCCGTGCACATCATTATTCTCGTTTAGATCTTCAATATATTTTATGAGTCCCTCGCGGCTGATACTGGCAGGTAATAAATCCAGACGGCATTTACCACCGATAAACTCAGTGGCCTTCTCTTTTAGACCTGCATAGACCAGGCTTTCTTTATCATCCCCCACCACTATGACTGCCAGTGACGGTGCCATATTTCTCTGTTCATTCTCCTGCTTTAAACGCAATTTAATCTCGTTGGCTATTTCACTGCCATTAATAATTTCCATTGATCCTTCAACTCCTGACTGAATACTTATGTAATAAATATGCCAAATGGGCTACGCCTACCGCATTATCGGAACTTAATCCCGGTTCTGCAAAAAACAGCTTCATCCCTACGGCAGGATGTTCCAATCTATCAATAATTCGCTTTCTTATCAAATGATTAGCCATTACCCCCCCTACCAGTAAAACCTTATTTTCATGCTTTTGAGGTTCAATTTTAAGTAA
>JAQVWB010000086.1 GCA_028698695.1 Syntrophomonadaceae bacterium
CGCTCAACGGGGAATAGCTTATGCCTTTCAACAACCACCTCGTTTTAAAGGTTTAAGGATAACTGACATTCTAAAGACTGCCCAACCAAATCTGGATTCCATTGGTTTGCGTCGTCATTTAAGAGATGTAGGTCTTTGTCCTGAGGATTATCTGGATCGGGATATGGGTCCGGGTCTAAGCGGCGGTGAGATTAAACGGATTGAAATTGCCCAGGTTTTAGCCCGGGAGGCGAAAATAAGTATTTTTGATGAACCGGAAGCGGGCGTAGATTTATGGACAATTCAAAGACTGATGGGAATCATTGTTAACAAGTACAAACAAAATAATGATTCTACCGCAATAATTATTACGCATAATGAAAGGGTTCTGCCGTTGTGTGATGAAATAATCCTGGTTGAAGACGGGGCTATAAAGGCTAACGGAACCCCAACGGAAATCTGGCCTTTAATCAGAGAAGAAATTGAATGTAAAAAAAGATTTGAATGCCGGGGGGAACTGGGATATGAATTTTAGTGACCAAGATATGAAGCTGTTGCATGCCATTACTGATATGGACAAGATACCGGCTGGGGCAATAAATATTCGCCTTGACGGAGAGGCAGTTATGAGAGTATCTTCTCCCAACATCAAGGTGTATTCCAAGGAAGATAAACCGGGTCTGAATGTCGAAGTTAAGCCAGGGACGAAAAATGAAACCGTTCATGTTCCAGTGCTGGTAACTAAAGCTGGTTTTCATGACAAGGTATACAATACTTTTATAGTTGGTGAAGATGCTGATATTACGATTATTGCCGGATGTGGCATTCATAATGACAGTCACAGTGATTCAGGTCACGATGGTATCCACGAGATTATTGTAAAAAAAGGTGCCCGCATGCTATATGTAGAAAAACATTATGGTGAGGGGAAAGGCCGGGGGAAAAGAATATTAAATCCAACAACGGTTATAAGAGTTGAAAGTGGAGCTTATGCCGAATTGGAAATGATACAAATAGAAGGAGTCGATGACACCTTTCGCTCGACAGTAGCCTATGTGGCGGAAAAAGCTAATCTTAAAGTTATTGAACGACTGCTTACTCATGGTGAACAATCGGCTGTATCAGAAATAGATGCTTATATTGAAGGGCGGGATGGGTCCGCCCAGATTTTATCCCGTTCAGTAGCCAAGGATAAGTCGTCCCAGGTTTTTAAAGCTGGACTGATTGGCAAAACTGAATGTTTGGGTCATGTAGAATGTGACTCCATCATTATGGGTAATGCTGTAATTAAGGCTACCCCGCAGTTAGTTGCCGAAGATGCCCGCGCGGTTCTGACTCATGAAGCAGCTATAGGGAAAATAGCCGGTGAACAGTTAATTAAACTAATGTCATTAGGACTAACTGAACAACAGGCAGTAGATACCATTATCGACGGTTTTTTACGTTAATACAGGATGGCAGGTGAGAGGGTTTTGAATTTAAATTTATTTAAGACTTTTGTAAAGGTGGTAGAAACTCAGAATCTATCGCGTACAGCAGACGAGTTTGGTTTATCACAACCGGCAGTTACCAAACAAATACAATCGCTGGAGGATATTTACGGAGTCCTGTTACTGGAACGCTCGGGACGCAGGCTAAAGACTACCGAGGCTGGGGAAACTTTGTATCAGGGAGCCCGGGAAATAATTAAAGCAGTTGAAAAAACTGACAAGGCTATGGAGGAAGTATCGGAGAGCAGGAAGGGCACCTTGTATCTGGGTGCAAGTACCATTCCCGGTCAATATATTCTTCCCCAGTTGCTAAAGCAGTTTAAGGATAAATATCCGAATGTAAATATTAGTATTGATATTGCAGATACGGAAAAAATATTTAACCGGGTGGCTGAAAGAGAACTGGATGTAGGCATTGTAGGGGGATGGACTAATAACCGCAAGGTAGATGGTTCCCCCTGGTTGGAAGATGAACTGATAATTATATTACCTTCAGATCATCGTCTGGCTGGCAAGGAAAACCTGAGCATCCATGATCTTAAAAACGAAAGATGGATTATCCGGGAAAAAGGTTCAGGTACGCGTAAAGCGACAGAAGATTTTTTAACCAGTCACAATATAAAAAGAGATGAACTAAATTTATATCTGGAGGCAGGAAGTACGGAAGCTGTTCTGGCGGCAGTAGAATCAGGTATGGGTATAAGTATTATCTCCCGCTGGGCGATTATGAAAATGGACTCGTCCAGACGGGTTAAAAGCGTTAATTTAATTGAACAGGATGCAAAACGGTTTTTCTATATCCTTTATCCCCGACAAAAGTCCAGGCGAAAAACGGTCAATAACTTTCTCGAACATATAAAAAAGGCCCAGGATATGGAGAAAGCTTAGACAAAATCTAAGCTTTTCTTTTGTATTAAACTAAGGTAAGTTTGTAGTTGCTTTTGCTTTTCGTTCGTATATAATGTATCTGTTGTCCTAATAATTATACTTGGAGGTGTAGCCCTTTGTTACCGTTACCTGAGAAATATTTTGTAACTGCTGCTGCAGCAGAAGGAGAAACTCGGCTGACTGCCTTTGATGGTGCTTTACTGGCAGCCAGAGTAGGAAATACCAACCTGCTACGGATTAGCAGTATTTTGCCTCCAGGTTGTGAATATGAACCTGGGTTGGTAATCCCGCCGGGTTCCTTACTGCCGATTGCTTACGGTTCCATTACCAGCAGTGAACCGGGTGAATTAATTTCCGCTGCTGTGGCGGTGGGTATTCAAGCTGAGGGTTTTGGAGTTATTATGGAGTTTTCCGGTCGTTGCAGTAAAGAGAAGGCTGAAGACGAGGTTACCGCTATGGTTAAAGAAGCTTTTCGTATCCGGGAACTGGAGTTATGTGAGATTAAACTGGCAGCAGTTGAACATGTGGTAAAAAAGATCGGTTGCGCTTTTGCAGCAGTTCCACTCTGGTATTAAAAAGGAGGATTTCATTTGGACTTGTGGGTTACGGAATATCAAACCCCGTCGTTGGGGTTTTCCTGTAAAATAACCGAAACTTTGAGGAATGAGCAAACCAGATTTCAGCATCTGGCAGTAGTTGAGACCCTGCAGTTCGGGAAAATGCTGTTACTGGATGGAATGGTAATGACTACTGATAAAGATGAGTTTGTCTACCATGAGATGATTACACAGATTGCTTTAAACTCACACCCCAACCCGGAAAAGGTTTTAATAATTGGCGGAGGGGACGGAGGCGCACTAAGGGAAGTAGTAAATCATCCGGCAGTTAAAAAAGGTACTTTGGTAGAAATTGATGACCGTGTTATTACAGCTTCCCGTGATTTTTTCCCGGCGCTGAGCTGTGCTTTTGATCACGCTAAAGCTGAAGTGATTGTTGAGGATGGCATTGAGTTTGTGAAGAACCAAACTGCAGAGTTTGATATTATTTTGGTAGATTCTACTGAGCCGGTTGGTCCGGCAGTTGAATTGTTTTCCGCGCCATTTTATAAAAGTGCAGCTGCCGCCTTAAAAGATGATGGAATGTTGGTGGTACAGAGTGAGAGCCCGTTTTTTAATCAGGATGTTATTCAGATGGCTTTTAAAGGAGTACAACAGGCTTTCCCCATTACTAAATTATATTTAGCCAGTGTTCCCACTTACCCCAGTGGCTTGTGGAGTTTTACAGTAGGATCCAAACAGTATGATCCGGAGAAGATTATGACCAGAGGGTCATCCTGTAAATATTATAATGATGAGGTTCACCAGGCAGCCTTTAAGTTGCCTGATTTCGTAGCAGATATTATTGGAGAAGGTAAATAATTTATGGATGTCAAGCTCACAAATTATCTGGAACGCAAAACCCGGTTTATGGCTGCCAGGGATGATCTACAGGAATGCAGCAAAGTTTTACTGGGTCTGCCCATGGACTCAACCACCAGCTTTCGTCCGGGAACGCGTATGGGACCTGCACGGGTGCGTGAAGTGTCTGAAGGCATTGAGGAATACAGCTTTTATCAGCGACAGAGTTTGGAGGAGCTTGACTTTTATGATGCCGGGGATATAAGTATTCCTTTTGGTAATGTAGAGGAAAGCTTGCGCCGTATGGAAACCGTTGCCCTGGCTTTGTTGCAGGAGGGCAAAAAGCTTTTTTGCATGGGAGGGGAACACTTGGTTTCCTGGCCCATTATTAAAGCTTATTATAAAGTTTATCCTGAACTTAGGGTAATACATCTGGATGCTCATGCAGACTTGCGGGAGGACTATCTGGGAGAAAAACTTTCTCATGCTACGGTCATGCGTCGGGTAACGGAGCTGATTGGTGACCGGAGGCTTTTACAGATGGGTATTCGTTCCGGTACCGAAGACGAAATGAGCTTTGCATCCGAGCATACATACTTCTATTTTAACCGACTGCCACACATTGAAGAGTTCAGGCAATTGTTGGGGGATTATCCCGTCTATGTGTCTTTGGATATTGATGTATTGGATCCGGCTTTTGCGCCTGGAACTGGTACACCGGAAGCCGGAGGCTTTTCGTCACGGCAATTGCTGGAGCTGTTACTTAATCTGAAACAATTTAATATCGCAGGTTTTGACATGGTGGAGATTTCACCACCGTATGATTTTGGGGACAATACTGCTCTGCTGGGAGCCAAGATTATGCGCGAAGCCCTGCTGGCATATTAGAAAAGCAAAAAGAATAGACGCAGATATTAAATCAGGTTCAAGAAACTGGATAGCAAAATAAGTTCAAATAACTTGAATCACCATCTAAATTAAAATAATAATAATCCCTCAGGTAAAAGTCAGTAAAAAGTCAGTAAAAAGTCAGGTTCAATAAGTTAAATAGCAAAACAAATTTTTTAAACCTGACTCACCGTAAATAGCCTCAATACAACCTGCAGGCACAATTAATACGAAGTTAAATTCATCGGATAGACATAGATGCGTTTTGACTCCGGCAGGGCTTTCAGCACCATTTGTTCTTCCAGGAAATCAATCAGGTTCTCCCATTCTTCATCTCTATTATCTTCACTATTCATAAACTCCACTGAATATACACAAACCGGGACTTCCATCCAATTTAACAGACGCAGTTCTTCCAATCCGTCATCTAAAAAGCCTAATTTCTCTAACGGGGCTGAAAAAGGGGCTCTGGATTTACTTTTAATATGAGTTTCCATCTGGTTGATGAATACTTCCAGTTTTGCTTCTTTTTCCGGGGTTATTACATATTGAAATAATGCATCATACAGAGTTTGCGTTAATACTATGGATGTAATTCGAGGCAACAACAAATGTTTTTCCTGTTTAATGAGAGTCAGTTTATAAGGTTTAATTTCTCGCACCGGATTCACTCCTAACAAGCCTGTTTGATTTAACATTTTACCTGTTTATTAACCGTTATACAACATTTATTCATCTTGTGACCGGTCTGGCGGATTTACAGCATTCTTCTATCCATGTATACTTTTAAGCAGACTGGTGCGGTTATCCAGTATCAAGAATACAACCGGGAGGAACATTCATGCTGCACAAAATAAATAGTTTTAGTCAGGGAAAAGGCAGCTTCTCAATAAATAAAATCTTGCCAGTATTTATATTGCTGGGGGTTATAATGCTGATAACTCCTGTTGCCAAAGCGACTGATAATCCTTCAAATAACGGCAAGGTATATATGATTGTGGTAGACAAAATGTCCATATTTGATATTAGTGCAGACCATACCCCGACAATGTTTCAATTGAGCAGAGAGGGAGCAGTAGGGTTAATAAGTAATCGAACTCTGCGTGGCCGTAATACTATGGATACTAGCCTGTCAATGGGATCCGGAAATATTGGACGCGTATTCAATAATGGCATAATGGGATTTAATCAGGAGGAAACCGTACCTGACCGGGGGCAGACGGCCGGATCGTTATATCATAACTTAACCGGCATAAATCCTGGAAATTCAGCAGTTTTATTAGTGAATTTACCGGAAATATCTGCTGGTATTATGAAGGAACATGTTACAACTTTGCCTGGTGCCATGGGCGAAGTGTTGGGGAATAATGGGTTTGCAGTTTGTGTTCTGGGCAATGGCGATACTGATTCAGAGTATTCACGGGCTTCAGTAGTAATAGGCATGGACGCAGAGGGTAAGGTGCCTCTGGGTGATGTTGGCCTAAAAACTATTATTAATACCGATGCCAGTTATTTGAGCCGGGAAACCAATTATGATTATCTAATTGAGCAAGTGGATTTAAATCGTCAGGCAGCCGATGTTATGATTGTGGAACTTTCTGATCTGGCTAGATTGGAAGTGGCTGATACTGCTTTTGACCATATTCTGAATAAGGAGAAAATTACCCGTCTGGCTCATATCGACCAGTTTATTAATGATATCCGCGAAAGCATGAATCCGCAATCAGACTTGATGGTGATTGTATCTCCCTCACCGGCCAAATTGGATATTGCTGAAAAAAACACCTTTACTCCCTTGCTCTTATATGGCAAAGGGGTTGGTAACGGGTATCTGACCTCAGGGTCTACCAGGCGTGATTATGTTGTGGCTAATACTGATATTGCTCCCAGTATATTATCTTTTTTTGGGCTCAGGGATGATACTGGTACTATGATTGGCCGTCAAATAGTCTCAGAGCAGGAGATTAACAGTGAAAATCTGCAGCGGGCACAGGAGTTGTCAGGGCGCACCAGTACAGTTAATAGATTGCGAGTACCATTGGTAAAAGGTTATGTAGTTTTTCAGATTATTATAATTCTATTAGCATTAGCAGCTATATTTTGGCTGGCGGAATGGAGAAGAATATTGGAACCGGCTATGGTTAGTCTGGTAACCGTTCCATTAGTTTATCTTTGTCTGGGTTATTCTAGGTTGCCCGGTGATTGGCAGTATATAATCCTGGCCATATTTATGGCCATTGCACTGACCTGGTTAATAATGCGTATTGCTCACGGGAACGCCGTTAGAGCTTTTTTCATTATGGCAGTCGTCACCGTATTGGCCGTCAATCTTGATTTGCTTACCGGTTCCAATCTCATTCAAAGCTCGGTTTTGGGTTATGATCCCATGGCTGGAGCCAGATATTATGGGGTAGGCAATGAATTTATGGGTATATTGCTGGGAAGTTCCATTGCTGCTGCTGCTATTGCTTACCAAAGGTATCCCAACCGGTTATTATTGTTAGTTATTGCTCTGTTCTTTATATTGCAGTGTTATTTGATTGCTTCCCCTTCTTGGGGAGCTAATTCAGACGGTATGTTGACTGCTCCTATTGCATTTCTGGTTACCCTGTTCCTGTTGGGAGATTTTAAATTAAGGTGGAAATCAGTAGGTGCTATTATTGGTATTACCTTGCTGGCAACCATGGCTTTTACTTATTACGATATGATTCGTGCACCCGAACTTCAAACTCATCTGGGCAGAGCCGCCAATCAAATTGCTGCTGGTGGATTAAACGAAGGGTTAACCATTATAGCCCGTAAACTGGCCATGAATTTAAAACTAATTCGTTATACTATCTGGAGTTGGGTATTTATTGTGATACTACTGGTTATGTCATTGCTGGTTTATCGTCCGGTAGGTGCCATGATGAGGCTGCGCCAGGAAAAACCCTATATTGTCAAAGGATTTGGCGGAATTATCGCCGGGGCTCTGGTTGGGCTGGTTATAAATGATTCCGGAATCGTAGCCGCTTCAACTACCAGTATTTATCTGGTAGTAATTATGATCCTGCTTATGCTGAAACAGCAACGCAAGTCTTTAATTGAAGACTAAGGGGGCGAACAATATTTATCGGTCCCGCAAAAGAAAAGATTATGATGATAAGTATAAAAACCTGGATCGACAACGCTGGATTAACAACTGGCTGGGTATAGTTGCTATAATAATCATCCTGGTGCTGGCCTTTAATCCTGGAGGATGCAGCGATAAAATAGTGCAGTTGTTAACCCACAGCTGACAGCAGAGTATCTATATGAAAATGTGAGTACTTTTGTAAAAGCAGAGTTCGGCTTTAATAGCGCTTTAATTACCGGTTCAATTAACGGAAGAACGACAATACCGAAATTGCCCAATGAAATGAACACCATATGGATGCTTGTCATATCTTTAATCGTGAAACTAACGACGGCAAGAAGATGGACCGTGTATCTGCGTTGCTCCACCAGACGATTTCTTCTATTATCAGTGTCAAGGAAGAAAGCGATTTGGATAG
>JAQVWB010000087.1 GCA_028698695.1 Syntrophomonadaceae bacterium
GCTGTTGTTCAGCTTGTGGCTATTTTTGAGGACCTGGAAACAAATGCAATTTGTGCGACCCCGGTCCATTATTCTGGGACAGGGGGTCGCTCTGTTGTCCTTGCTGGTGTATGTATGGTTAATTGGCAGTCCTGCAGGATGGGTCTTTTTACTTATCATACTGGGAGGCCTGGGTGGAGCGTGGTTAGCTCGCAGCCTCAAAATGGATTACAGTGAGCAGGGGGTGGTTATGAGCTATTCGCTACCCTATTTGATAAGCTGGGTGGGATTATTATTATTTCTAACCCAGTCAATAACAACACTAACCGGACGGGTCCCAATGGTAATGCTATTGCTTACTGCATTGAATACCGGCTGGAATCTGGGATTAAATGCTATGGTACTAAATCGCTATCACTATTTGCAAAAAGCTTCGTTGCCGGTAGTAATGCAGGCAAACAAATAAGGAAATATTTTTAAAAAACTTCCAGAGAGTTATATATAGAAAATGCCTTTCGCTTTATCAGGGCAGTGCTTATAATATTTCGGGGGTGTGGCGATTGTCTATAAGGAAAAAGAGATTCTTTCTGGCATTATGGATATTTGGATTTGCGCTGCCGCTGGTGGCATATCCGCTAATTGCTTTGGGTCAGTCCTCTTATGAGCAGTATATGCCTCAGCAACAGACCCTTCCCGGTGGATTTCAACTAATGGAAATACAGGAATATGAACATGCAGTTTATGGAGCCAATGCTCTGTCAGGAGTATGGCAGATAAGGGGTATAGGTTACCAGTATAGTCCGCGAAATGAACCCCAGGGTAAAAATGACCGCGAATGGATAGGATGGATGAACCAGCAGGATATGGAAGCTGCAGTATATATTCATGTTGTTATTGGTGAAAAGACTGCTGTTTTTGATAAGCACCTTGATCATTTCTCCAGCCAGGGTGGAATTATGAATATCCCTTGGTCAACAATGTTTGATACAGGGGGACCAACTTCATTGGGTGTTGATGAAGATCAGGCCGTGCATCTTTCATTTCCCCCCGGATACATGTTCAGCAAAGGTAATATTGGGGTGCTGGTTTTATCATCACCAGGCGACCTCTGGCATTGGGAAAAACTTGGATTGAGTACATCAGATGTGGATAAGGTTCTCTTTACCATAGCCCAGAGCATAGGTAAAAGCATCCCCGGTTCGGATCAGGGTATCGGGGGAATAACTGGTGGAGACACCACTTCGGATGGGAAAACCGGTCAACAGATTCCCAGCGCTACGATTCTACTGGCAACAGCTTTATCGGGTCTGGTTCTGACTGGTGGGGCTCTGGCAAATATAACTATAAACCGACCGGCGATTGCTCCGGCAAGTCCGCCGACTAATAGCGGAGTACCGCATATCGGGGAAGAACGCAACGGACAGGTATGGTATAAACCACCCTGGGATCAGGGCGGTCCAATGTGGATAAGCAAATCTGACTATAATCAGATTAAGAATATGACAGCTCAGGGTAAAGTATGGTCAGATCGTTGGGGTTGGACTGACCCGGAAGCGGTGGGGCAAAATGAAGCCTTCCGGGCACGCAACTGGTCCAGCTTTACCCAACAGGATAAAACTGCTCAGGCAGCAACTGAGGCTATTGGCAGGAGCCGGCAGGGTTACCGGCAGTCCATGCAGAATATTTTTAACCACCAGCGTCGTTACGAATTGGAAATAGAGCAAATACGGAACCTGCAGGAAGCAGGAAAAGCAGCTAAAAATGTAGCCTATTGGGAAAATGTTTGCCGAAACACCGAAGCTGTTTCCCGGACAGCCGATATGGCCATAAACATTATGGGCAAAGTAGTCCCCGGAGGGGGATATGTAAGTGATGGCTATACCGTTCTGCGGGGAGCTGCGGAAGGATTAGGCAACGCTATGGCTGAAGGCGGTAATTACAGCCGTCATATTGCTAAAGGTACCGCTCAGGGAGTATACGACCTAGCTATGGATAAAGCCAAAGATAAAGCTATGCAAGGTATTAAAAGCAGTGGTCAATGGTCAAAGATTAAAACTGACAGCAGCGGGTATAATCCCGTTTTTCTGGTAAGAAAATAGTAATTGAAGAGGAGCGATTAAATGCATTTAAGTGAAGACCGGCAGAACTGGCTGGCTGGATATGATGAATTACAATCCCTGATTGAATTACTGTCAATAGCAGTTAATCCGCTGGGGGTGCTTTCCGCTCAGCAAAGTAGTGGTGATCCAGGAGTAAAGGAGAGCTGGGATAAACTGAACGCTGATCAGCAGCAGGATTTGCGTAATATGTTGACTGCGCTGGCCAACCCCAGGCAGACTATTCATTTGGCCTGGACGATTGGGGATGCCCATTATATGCGGGTTACTCTGGCGCGAAAGGAGGGGCAGGAGGAGCTGGTCTGGTTAGCCCGCCAACCGGATGACCAGTATCAGCTTCAGGTTGTAACTGCTGAGGAATTAAATTTATTGCTGAATGATATATTGCAAATCTCTGCTTTGGGAGAAGAAAACAGTAACCAGAATTTATCAGCGCCGGGGGTTATGTCGGTATTGGGAACTACCGAACTGATGCGGCAAAGATATCATCAATCCATGCTTCTGCACCTGCCGATTGATAATGGGCTGACTATTAAACAGCTGCGGACGGTTCTGGCGGATGCCACCAGGGAAGACATCCGTTGGCCATTATGCTTTTGGGAAAAAAACCTGCCGGTTGAGTTTGCCTCCATAATAGCTCAGATAGAGAATACTTTACCGGAACTTGGCAGGACCGGATGGCTAAAGCCGGCAGCAGAGGATAAATATATACTTACGGATAACACGTTATATCTGGCCGAAGAAATGTTGAATGAAAAGGCCAAATTATCAATGGTTGTCGCTACTACTAACGGGCAGGAAATAATAATTCAGGATAGCCTGTTATTAGTTCGCGGTCCGCAGGCACTGTGGCTGTATTATATATTGGGAGAACAGGGAGGCGTAGGCCGGGTGGGGACCAGCGGCTGGAAGGCGCTCAGCAAGGCTTTATTAAGCCCACCGCAAGATGAGGCAATCGAGCCTGCAACTGCACAACCAGCTGCAGATGATAATACAGCGCGGTTTTGTTCCCAGTGCGGTTCACGCATTAATGCGGAAAGCAAATTTTGTGGCTCCTGCGGCAAAGCCCTGCAGGAGAGTTAATAATTTTCCTGATGGTCTAATTTGTACATAACACTTATCAATTGACTGCGGGAATGAACCTCCATCTTGCTGAACAACCGTTTGACAAAAGTTTTCACGGTGTTTTCCGTAACTCCCAGTTCACAGGCAATTTGTTTGTTCGTTTTACCGCGGGTTATAAGGGAGGCAATTTGAGCTTCACGAGTAGTTAAAAAATTAGCGGTCAGTTCAGGGGCATATTTATCATTAAAAACCACGAGGTAGGTGATTGATTTTAAATTGGATTCATCCTGCAACAAAAAGATTTGATAGCCGTATTTTCCCTCAGCAAGCTCCAGTACGCCGCGGGCATGCCGTGACGCAACCGGGGAGGCAGATGATTTGTAATGTTGATACCAATACTCACAGACTTCTTTTAGATGACTGTAAACATTTTGTCCGCTTACCAGTCTACGGGAGATTAATTCCCGGGCAGTACCGGTCGCTCCCAAAAGCTGGCCATGGCGGTCAATAAGTAGCAACAAGGGGGTTAACAGTGAAGTGCAAAGAGACGTCAAGCGGATATTCTGCAGCAAGGTCAAAGCACTGAAACGCGTATTTACATGTTCTTGCAGCAGTTTTAAAAGCAACATTTCATCGTTGCTGAAATCCTGCTGCTGTTTGTTGCGATGCAAAGATATTTCCCCGCATATTTTTCCTTCATGAAAAACCTGCATACAAGCCATATGATAAATGTCCAGAGGCATTAAAAAATCAGCTCTATGTTCATTACTGGCCCAATCCCGGTAATTCATATAATCTGAACTGCGGTCAGTAACGGGAATATTGTTCTGTGAAAAGACAACCAGTTTGTATATATCAAAACCCTGATAATAATTATTATAATCAACAAAACTGCTGGTGCTTAGACCCTGCAGCAGGGGTTCTGAAAATTCATGGGAATTTGAATTCACAACAAAAAAAGCGGCGCTATGGCAGGGAATAATTTGTTGCAGGCCACACAAAACATTAAGCCGTAACTCATTTATATCGGAACTGGCGTAAACTGTTTGCACTATGGAGTTGTATTTATGTAACTGATATTCAGCCAGCATTTTCATTCCTCCACCTTTCCATAATACTAAGTTTTTTTGTCTAAAGTAAATGGATTTTGTATAATTGATAAACATTATTTTATAAAATGCAGGTAGAGATGAAATATATAGAAGTTCATACAATAAATCCAATTCCTTCCCGGGAAAGAACATCTACTTGGATAGACCTGGCATTTATCTGGGGAGCAGCCAGTATTTGTCTGCCAGCTTTTATTCTAGGCGGCGCTTTACTGGTTAACTATAGCTGGAACGAGGCATTGGCTATTAATTTCTGGGGCAATCTGCTGGTGGCATTATTAATTGCTGCCGGAGGAGCATACGGAATCAGTTCGGGTCAACCGGCAGTCAGCATGGGCAGATATGTCTTTGGACATGGTGCCGGACAATGGCTGCCTGCGATTTGTATATTAATAGCTATGCTGGGTTGGTATGCAGTAGTAACCGAATTTGCAGGGCAGGCTTTAAATAGCATGTTGATTCAGTACAGCGGGAATTCTTATTCAATGCCGGCAATTCTTGTGGTAGGCGCAATTACTGCAACTACTGCGCTGGGGGGATATCAGCGGGTTAAAGGGTTAAGTTTCCTGGCGGGATTGCCGCTGTTATTAATCTGTATTATTATTTTCATCTATTTAATGGATAATGCGGCAGCACCTCAACTCCTGGTATTTACCTTAGCCTTTCCACCGGGAGCCGGAATTAATCTTATAGTTGGAGGTTCCATTGCCGGGGCCATAGTAGCTTCTGATTTTTCCCGCTATACACGCAGTCACACGCATAATCTGGCGGGTACTTTTATCGGAGTATTTATCCCGTCATTCTCTTTAGGCCTGATGGGAATGCTAAGCTACGTAATAACCGGAGACTGGAACCCTTTGCAAATTTTTAACTATCTGATCTGGTTGAGTATGCCGTTTATATTATTCAGTGCCTGGACTACCAATGATAACCTTCTATATTCTTCAGGCCTGGCCCTGTCCAATATACTGCCGGGCTTAACCCGCTGGCAGAATACGCTTTGCTGTGCAATCGCAGGTATTGCGATGGCTTTGCTGGGTATAACCGGGCATCTTCAAACCTGGCTGAATATACTGGTGGTGATTACAGGGCCCCTGTTAGGTGTATGTCTGGCTCATCAACTGGCAGTTAAAACAGCCTATAAGGGCAAGACAAACTATGTAGCCTTGCTGGCAACTTCAATTGGAATTATAGCTGCTTGTGTTGTACCTGAATACCTGATATCTTCTCTGGGCAGTATATTAATTGCTGGTATAGTTTATATAATAATCGTTTGGGTTAGCAAAATACTAATATCTCAGGTTTGACATTACAGACTATTTTGTCGGATAATAATGACAATGTAATAAATTTCTCCGAGATTAAAATCCTAAGGTAGATTACTAAGGATTTTAGTCCGATAGGGTGTATCGGGAAACGGATACGCCTCCCGTTGGAAAGGAGATGAAGCTTGACTTAAATCTAATAGCGGTTCTGGTTTGTTCATGCAGGCAGGGACCCTTTTTTTGTGCTGATTTTTAAAATGAATATTATACCAGGAGGGATTGGAATGAACTTAAAAGGTAAAAAACTATCATTAATATTAGCTTTGTTATTAGTATTTGTGATGACTGCTGTAGTAGGATGCGGGCAAAAAGAAGCAACTGATCCTGCTCAGAATGCTGTACCACCAGCAGCCAAAGAATTGAAACTGGCTACGACTACCAGCACGGAAGACTCCGGACTGTTGGACGAATTACTTCCCGAATTTAAAAAAGATACCAATTATGATGTAAAAGTTATTGCCGTTGGCACCGGTCAGGCTATTGAAATGGGTGAAGCCGGCGATGTAGATGTTATCCTCGTGCACTCCCGCAAGGCGGAGGACAAATTTGTTGCAGATGGTTTTGGTGTTGACCGTCGTGATGTAATGTATAATGATTTCGTTGTTATTGGACCGGCAGAAGACCCGGCAGGCATCAAAGGACAAACTGATGCACTGGCTGCATTTAAAGCTATTGCTGAAAAACAGGCACCATTTGTCTCCAGAGCTGATGATTCCGGAACTGATAAAAAAGAAAAAGGCATATGGGAAAAAGCTGAAATTAAACCGTCCGGAGCATGGTATATAGAAGCGGGACAGGGCATGGGCGATACCTTCCGTATGGCTGATGAGAAAAAGGCTTATACCCTTATTGACCGGGCTACCTATCTGTCACTGAAAGACAAGTATAATCTGGAAATCGTGGTTGAAGGAGATAAGTCGCTGTTTAATCCTTATGGCGTTATCCCCCTGAACCCGGAAAAATTCCCACAGGTTGATTATGAAGGAGCTACCAAATTTGCTGAATGGCTTACCTCCGAAAAAGGACAAAAGATGATTGGTGAATTTGGAAAAGATAAATATGCACAATCATTGTTTATACCTGACGCAAAATAGATGATAGTAATTTAACAGGAATAACAGGAGGAATGGCGTGGATATTTTTGTGCAGGGATTCAGGGAAGGCCTTTATTTAATCTGGCAACTCGATGAAGAAATACTTCAAGTTACCTTGCTTTCTCTGCAAGTATCGTTAACAGCTTTAATCCTGTCGGCTATTATAGGGATACCCAGTGGGGCAGCCCTGGCCCTGAAAAATATTCCTGGTAAAAGAATAATTTTAAACACTATTTATACACTGATGGGTCTGCCGCCAGTTCTGGCAGGCCTATTGGTGTATTTATTTCTTACTTATCGTGGACCGCTAGGGGAGTATCAACTGTTATTTACCCCAACGGCCATGGTAATAGCCCAGGTACAGCTGGCAGCGCCGATTGTATGTGGTTTGACTGCCCGGGCAGTAATGGCCTTGAATCAGGAAGTATATGATACTGCTGCCACCCTGGGAGCATCACGGCGTCAGGCCGCCAGGTCTATTATTCGTGAGTCGCGGGTTGGTATTGTAGCTGCATTAAGTACTGCACTGGGCAGAGTTATTGCTGAGGTGGGAGCGGTAATGCTGGTAGGGGGTAATATTCGCTGGAGTACCCGGGTTCTAACTACTTCGATAGTATTGGAGACCCGTATGGGGAATTTCAGTACCGCCATTGCTATCGGTATAATTCTGCTAACCTTATCCTTTGTTATAAATATGTTTATACTTACATTGGAAAAGAGGACTTTTCGTTATGACAACACCATTCAAATTATATAATGTTATCAAAAGGTATGGAGAACGAGAGGTTCTTAATGTAGACCAGCTTTCCATAGAGGGCGGTAAAATATCAGCTATTTTAGGACCTAACGGTTCGGGAAAAAGTACCCTGCTGCGAATCATGGCGCTGTTATTGGTAAATGATGAAGGCCAACTGGAAGCACTGGGCGAAACGGTAAAATGGGAAAAAAAACAATTATTAAGGCTGCGCCGACAAATGTCCATGGTCACGCAAACTTCCTTTATGTTTCAGGGTTCGGTAAACTACAATGTTGCCTATGGACTGCGGGTACGCAAAATGCCGGAAAAAACTATACAGGGCAGGGTAGATGAAGTGTTGGAAATGGTAGGCATGTCTGCATATCGTGATGCAGATGCCCGCACCTTGTCAGGAGGAGAACGGCAAAAAGTTGCTATTGCCAGAGCCATAGCCGTAAATCCGCGCGTACTATTTCTGGATGAACCAACCTCAAACATTGATATATCAAGTGCTGCTGAAATCGAAAAATATATTCGCTACATTAATGAAGCCCAGGGTACTACCATTATTATGGTCACGCATAACCTGTTTCAGGCTAAACGACTGGCTGATGAAGTCCTGTTCATTCATGAGGGACATATAATTGAACAGGGAGGCAAGAACATTTTCGAACAACCCCGGGATAAACGCACCGCTGCATTTCTA
>JAQVWB010000088.1:0-2715 GCA_028698695.1 Syntrophomonadaceae bacterium
TACTCGAAACAGGCTGCTGCCGGCTTGCATCAATCCGGAAGGATTCTCAAAATTAGCCAGGGCCACTCGGGCCAGATCACGTGATTCACCGTTATCATAAACCCCAAAAATCGTACCGTCAGTACCTACGGAATAAGCAGTCAGGTTACCCATGGTATAGCCATCCTGAGACTCAGCCCAAGCAGTAAATTTTGATTCATATTGGGTTAATTTGGTGAAATCAATGTTTAATTCTATGTTTTCTGCTTTATACTCGGTTCGATCAACGGTCAGGTTCAGCTCAGAAATATTGGGATCAGTTGTATTCAAAGAACCGTCAGTATTGAAATTGATGCCACTTACCCGAACGACCCCGGCTGCAGGTGTTCCAGCCGGATTGTACGACTGAACAGTTCCATTAAATTGGGGGTCCAGGGAGACATCAGCATACCATTCATAACTGGCACCGGTTTGATCAGGAGCTGTAGTCCATACTTTATAAAACCTGAAATACATGGTTTCCTTATTACCCAAAGAATCATAAATATCTTTCGACCTAACTATGGCATTGTTAGGTGGACTGGCTGCCGGATCAAATGCTGTATATCCTTCCGCTGCCGATCCCGACCCCGTTGCTGGAATTGCAATAATATTTATTTTTGACTCATCATCTTCCCATCCGGCGTCCAGATTGGAGTTTAGATTACCGGAAAATCTCATAGCCGTAGTAGCATTGGGTTTGACGGTCTTGTATCCGGAAATATCAATCTTTTGGGCCGCAGTGGTGGTATCTATGTTGCCGGTGACAGCATCCGCCATCCAGCCTTGTACATAGTAGCCGTTCGAGGTCATGACCAGATTGCCGACCTTGTCAAAATCAAAGGCACCGGAACGTGTAAAGAATTGCTCCCCGCCATTGTTAACCATAAAATATCCGTTGCCATCAATTGCCATATCGGTAAGCTTGTTGGTTACCGTAGCCGGAGAAGGGGTATGAATCTGGTCTATTGAGGCAACCGACATACCCAGACCGACTGCCATGGGGTTAGTTCCTCCCCTGACACCGGTAGGGTTTGAAGCGCCACGAATGTTTTGATATAAAGTGTCCTTAAAAACTACGTGGCTTTTTTTATAACCGGCAGTGTTGACATTGGCCATATTGTTGCCAATGACATCCATGCGGGTTTGATGGTTTCTCAAACCTGCTACACCGGCGTACATTGAACGCATCATAAATTTTCGACCTCCCTAAAGTTCATTTCAATTGAATGCATCAATCAATCTGCATTCCGGGCTTCCTCCCAGAGGTCCAGCCCTAAAGAATTACGGCACTGTCGATATTGGTGAAAATGTTTTCCTTCATGCTTTCACCATCTACTGCAGTTACCACGGTATTGTTCTTTACACTCACCAGTAAAGCCAGATTATCCATTAGAATCAGAGACTCACGAGCCCCCTTTTCCCGGGCTTTGCTCACCGCTCCCTGTAATTTCTGCAGGTCATTGTCACTTAGCTCGATATTCCTCATTTGCAGACGCTTTTGAGCATGCTGGGAAAACTTGAGCTGTCCATTGATTTTCTGATCAATTATCTGTTTGAAACTGCTTCCCTGCTCAACCTGTTGTTTGGCCGGACTTTTTACCGGGGATACGGGAACAACCGGTGTCTGAGGGAAATAAATGCGATTATCCATCGTTTTCAGCCCCCCCGGCCATAGCATCGACCAACTTTTTCATTTCTTGCAGGATTTCATTCATAATTTTATCATCAGTGCTTTTGCTGGTATTAATCTCCACTATGCTGCTTAATGCAATATTTTTGCCATTTATCACACAATAAGCCTGACCGTCTTTCATGATTACCGAGCTTACTATACCGGATAGAAGCTTCTCCTGCTCTTCATCCTCACCTTCTTCCTGCTCTTCATTGGTTTCCGGATTTAAGTACTTTACTTCTTTACCTATCATTGAACTAGCCTGGTTTAACTGAATAGCCGGTAACAGGTTATCGGTAACCAGACCGGATAGTTTCTCAAAGCCGGTATTCAGATTTTTCATCTGCTCCAGTGATGTAAAAGAAGCCATTTGAGCAATAAATTCCTTGTCCTTCATGGGTTCCATCGGATCCTGATATTTCAGCTCGGTAATTAGCAGCTTCAAAAAATCGTCTTTATCAAGAATGCCCTTATTAGCAGCTGATATATTGCTTGAATTGTCCACCGATCTTAACCAGGGTACAGTTTCATATCGTGTCTCTATTGCCATTAGTTCACCCCCTTAGATTATAAAATCCATGGTTCCGTTTTCATAAAACCAGTAAGCATCAATAGAAGCTATTTCAGCTAGTTGTTCGTCCAATTCATCTGACTCGTAAACAAATGCAGAGTCAGTATAACCTTCTCCCCGACTGGTCTGTTCTCCGGTATGATTCCACATCCATTCGCGATTACCTTCAGAACCGTCAAACAATCCACCATTGTTAAGACCAATATTTACCTCGGTTCTTTCTACCCTTATGCCCTGAGCTTCCAGGGATTGTCTTAAAGTCATCAGATTGCTTTCCAATAAATTCTTAACCTGCTGATTCTCGGTTACAAACCGGGCTGTCACCAGACCATCTTCAACGACAATTTTAATCATCATTTTGCCTAAAAACTCCGGTTTCAGCTCAATTCTCATTTCCGAGGAATTGGCTCTAAGCATCATAGTGGCTTTTTTTACTATCTGGTCAATTACA
>JAQVWB010000088.1:2725-7980 GCA_028698695.1 Syntrophomonadaceae bacterium
TCCATCAGATTTGGCCGTCAAAGTTGACAAATTGGTGTTTTCCAGAGAGTTACCCCGACTGGTCAAATTAGTGTCCGCAGCTACCTGTCCAAGCAGATTAATAATTTCTGCATCCGGCGGTCTGCCTGAGCCTTCCCCCTGAGTAAAAGTTTGGGATTGAGAAGTTACAGCTACTACCCGTTGAGATAAATTGCGATGGTTTTCCATTTGTATCAGTTTCTTTACATCTACCTGCTGATTCGTTAACTGCTTTTCCTGGGCTGCAGGACGCTCATCCACTAATAATTGAACCGGTATTTGTTCTTTCAGGTTGGCATTGGACAAGTTATTAATCTGCATTCCCTGTTTTTGATTTTGTCCTTCCATTTGAATAGCAGTTGGTTTAGCTTCTGCGAGTATCTGTTCTGGCGATAGGGTCGAATTTGTCTGGTTAATAAGCTCTTTTACTGCTAATTCAGCTGGACTGATATTTTTAACCGGTTCCGGATTTACAGGTTGAGCCAGCCCAGTCAGCAGTTTATCAGCCGGTTGGGGATTAGCCTCCAACATGGCAGAGGTTTGAGCAGTTACCGTATTGGACGCAGTTTCATTTATAAATGATTCTGCTTCAGCGTTACCCGCCATCAATGTCGGCATATCCTGGTCCTGAGTTGCTGTCATTACGAATAATTCAGGCACTACTACTTCTGATTCCGGTTGCATTGCTTGCTTTTCAGCTTCACTTTCATCCGGAGATTCTTGCTGATTGGTTCGGTTATTAATTAAACCAGGTTTGGGCTGAGCAGTTTTATTTGCTTTAGCTTCCAGTAAAGCTTCCCTGTCTATTTTTTTCTTTACACAATCAGCAAATTTAGTGTTTTTTGAGAAGGCCGGTTTACTTAATGGTTGGTTATCTGCCTGTTTGGGTAGTTTAACCAGGGGCTTGGGAGCAACGAATGCTGGTAGTAATTCAGCTGTCAATCAATTCACCTCCTTTCAATTCTTTATATATGCATGAAGGTTATAACCTTATTCAGCTACAACCAACATCTTTCTGGTAATGGCAGCGGCTCTGTCCGCATCAAAATTCTGCAATATTTCCGCCCCCTGATCAGGTTCCAATTCGCCCAGAATACCAATAATATCTTCGTCTTTCAGCCGTGATAAGATTTGGGCAGCATCTTTGGCCTTCATCTCAGCATAATATTTGGCCAGATCCCGATAAGCTTCCTGTTGGCTGGATTGACTGGTTTTTGAGTTTAGCAGTTGCTCATTCAGCATAACTATCTGCTCGGACGCTTCGGCTTCCTTCTTTTCAGCACTTTTGAGTCTTTGTTCAGTTTGTTTAAGCTGGCTTTGCCGTTCCTTAATTTTATCTTCTAAATCCTGTATCTTTTTTTGTTCACTGGCAGCATTATTCGCAACTACTTCGGTGGTTTCTTCCTGGGGCAATATATTGTTTAATAGCGGAATTTTTTTCACCACTGCCGGGGTTTCTATGATATCAATATAAATAAGTAAATAACCTGTGCCCGCTACAATTATCAGTATTAAAAATAAGGCCAGCAAAACTTTACCTGCAGATTTCATCCTTTATCTCCTATCGTGTTTTAAAAGTTTTTTCTGAAGTAAGAATTTACCGCAACTTCATCAATAATTTTTTGTTCCTGACGATTATTTTCCAGAATATATTCATCCCATTCGCGTTCTTTTAATTTATCCAGAGTTTTGGTTTCCCGGGATTTTTCCACGAGGTTCAATCTTGATTTTTCCAATAATATTTCTGCATGATCCAATTCCTGCTCTTTTTCCTGAATAGCAGTTCTGGTAACCGAAATATAGTCTTTATACAAGATTATTTCCTGAACATCTCCCTCCAGGTTGCGAATTGAATGCATTAATAATTGCAAGCGTTGATTTAGAATAGCCAACTGCTCAGCTAACCGGTCCCGTTCCCTGAGAAAACTCTGGTGTTCTATACGAGCCTCATTCTCTATCTGGCGGGCCAGATTCAGGTTCTTCTCCAAACGGAAACTGAATTTTTTCATAATGGTTATCCTTCTACAGCATATTGCAGGCTATCTAAAGTAACAGCATAGTTTGCCTCATCATAAATTCCCTGACACTGAAAACCATGTAATCTTTCAATTAAGCGAATGGCTTTATCAATATTGGCATTCGACCCGGCTTTGTAGGCTCCTATATCAATTAAATCACGAGCTTCTTCATATACTGCCAAAATTGCGCGAAAATGGTTGGCATATTCCATCTGCTCTTTGGATACTATATCAATCATTACCCGGCTGATACTGTTAAGAACATCTATGGATGGGTATAAATTCATAGCTGCCATCCGCCGACTAAGTGCTATATGACCATCAACTATGCCTCTTACTGCATCCGTTATCGGTTCATTCATATCATCACCTTCAACCAGAACAGTATATAAGCCAGTGATAGTACCCCGTTCAGAAGTTCCTGCCCGTTCCAGTAATTTAGGAAGCAACGCAAATACTGAAGGAGTAAAACCTCTGGTCGCCGGAGGTTCTCCAATAGCCAACCCCACTTCACGCTGTGCCAGAGCAAACCTGGTCAGTGAATCCATTAGAAGCAACACATCTTTACCCTGATCACGGAAATACTCGGCAATGGCAGTGGCAACAAAAGCACCTTTAATTCTAACCAGAGCCGGTTGATCTGAGGTAGCTACAACCACTACTGATTTGGCCAGACCCGCTTCTCCCAGGTCCCGCTCTAAAAATTCCCTTACCTCCCTGCCCCTTTCCCCTACCAGAGCTATAACACTAATGTCGGCTTCTGTATTACGTGCAATCATTCCCATCAAGGTACTCTTACCCACCCCACTGCCGGCCAGAATCCCCATTCTCTGACCTTTACCCAGAGTAATTAAACCATCAATTGCTTTAACTCCAACTGGCAGAACTTCAGTAATTCTTTGGCGTCTTAATGGATTGGGAGGAGCGTTTACTACCGGATAGGAAACCTGGGTTTTAATACGGCCTTTTTCATCCATAGGCTCACCCAGACCATCCAATACCCGCCCTTGCAGCTCAGGGCTGACTTTTATGCGCAAGTTTTTTCCGGTAGCTAATATTTCGCTTCCAGGTCCGATGCCTTCCAGATTACCTAATGGCATTAGCAGGGTGCGATTATTTTTAAATCCTACCACTTCGGCTGGAACATATTGATCCTGAGCATAAGCAGTTTTTATATAACACAATTCACCCAGTGTTAATCTGGGTCCAAGCGCTTCCAGGGTAAGACCAATGGCTTGCGTTATTCTACCCTTCAGTTGACAGGTTGGCGCTTTTTCAATTGAAGACAATATCCTCTCAACATTCAGTCCAGCAGGTTTATTCATCAGTCAGCACTTCCTGTACAGCATTTTCAATACTAGCTACCCGGGTTTCTATGCGTGCATCAACTGAACCGGATTCACTTTCAATTTTTAATCCTCCCGGTAATATTTGGCCGTCTGCTTTAACTTCTATGTGCAGATCATTTTGACCATCAAGCAAATTTATATTTTCCACAGCATCAAGTATGGTATCAATATCCGTCGGATTTACAAATAGGGTTATATTATCCGGTTGATTTAAATAAGTTAGTGCTTCACGCAGAATATTGACTATAATATCAGGATTAGTTTGTAATTCCGTGGCTATTATTCTTTTGGCAATTGCCAGAGATAATCTAACCATATCGGATTCACTGGATTCAAACATTGCCATTTTTATCCGATTGGCTTCCTGTATTATCTCCTGACTTTGTATCAAGGCCAATTGCCGGTCAGCTTCAATGGCTTCCTGAGCCTGGCGTAGTCCTTCTTCATAACCTGATTGGCGAGCCTGTTCAGTAATTTCATGTGCTTCTTCCAAGGCCTTGGATCTTATCAGCTCTGCTTCATCCTGGGCAACATTTAAGGTTTCTCTGGCTTCACCGCGGGCTTTGTTTAATAAATCCAGCACCATTTGTTCAGTTTCCATAATTATTTTATCAGTCTCAGTTCTAAGCTCATTAATATCTTCGTTAGAGTTAAGCAGAATGCTATTGGTCTGGCTGGATTCTTTATTAGAAGTGTTTAAATCGACTTCGCCGGTCGTTTCTATTGATAACAACCGGGGTTCGGTTAGATGTAAATCCGACTTTTTAATTACTCTAGACAATAACCTCATCTCCTCCACCGCGGGCAACCACAATTTCTCCAGTTTCTTCTAAACGGCGGATAATATTAACAACACGCTGCTGTGCTTCTTCCACATCGCGCAACCTTACCGGGCCCATGAACTCAATATCTTCACGCAGCATATCTGCCGCCCGGGTAGACATATTGGTATATATCTTTTCTGAAACTTCCGGACTTGAACCCTTTAGAGCCAGGGCTAAATCCTGAGATTCCACTTCGCGCAATACTCTTTGTACTGAACGGTTGTCTATCATAACAATATCCTCAAATACAAACATTAGTTTCTTGATTTCTTCCGCTAATTCGGGATCTTGAACCTCCAGGGCCTCCATAATGGTTTTTTCAGTTCCCCGGTCAACCCGATTGATGATTTCCACTACCGACTTGATACCTCCGGCATCCGTTAATTCCTGAGGTACGATTGAGGATAATTTCCTTTCTAATACTCTTTCTACTTCTTTAATCACTTCGGGAGAGGTCGTGTCCATTAGTGCAATTCTTTTGGCTACCTCTGACTGCCTCTCCGGGGGCAGGGCCGACATAATCTGGGCTGCTTTGTCTGAATCCAGATAGGCCATTATCAGAGCTATAGTCTGTGGGTGTTCTGATTGAATAAAGTTCAGTAATTGTGACGCTTCAGTCTTTCTCATGAAATCAAAGGGGCGAACCTGCAACGATGCTGATATTCGTCCTATTATTTCCATGGTTTTTTCGGCTCCATAGGCTCTTTCCAGTACTTCTTTGGCGTAGGATATCCCGCCCTGCCCTATATACTGACTGGCAAGGCACATTTCAAAAAACTCCCGATATATTTCATCAATGCGTTCATTGGAAACCTGCCTGATATTAGCAATTTCAAGGGTCAGATGCTCTATCTCATCATCATTCATAAATTGAAATAATTTAGCTGATTTTTCCGGCCCTAAAAAAATAAGTAAATTAGCCGCTTTCTGTTTTCCATTTAAAGGCTTTTTGCTAGTTGCGTTTGCCATCATATTACCTCGATTCATCTGCTAACCAGACTTTTAATACCTGGGCAGCATTCTCCGGATTATCCTCAATTAATTTG
>JAQVWB010000089.1 GCA_028698695.1 Syntrophomonadaceae bacterium
TCCCACATGAACTGGCGTCCTGCCGTGAAGATCCGGCAACTTAAAGGTTGTTTTCCCATCTCCGCCGTAAGTCGTACCTATAATAGCGTATAAGGCGTTGTTCTGAGCTATCGACAATATGCTTCCGTCGCAAAAGGCCCAGCCTCTGGGGGCATAGTCAAAAGCAAATAATCTGATTTCACCTAAATATGGTTCCGCCATGTTCAATCCCTCCTTAATTATTACAATGGATCAGATTCTAGTTTCGATTGGGGAAAATGCCATTTTGCAGACAGATAATGAAGCTGATGCAAAGATACGGCATCATATTTTCATGGGCCACGTTGTTTCCAGTTGAAGATATGGCAGCTGAATTCATTAAGCCATTGGGGGGATTGGACGAATATTGATTAATACTATCATTGGCGGCCCAAAATGCATTAGCGGGGCTGGATATATCTCCGGCAGCAGTTTTTATGTTCAACGGATGGGAATGGGAAGGAAGCTGACCAACAGATAAGGTTACTTGCTCCGCGCCATCCTCCATCCTTTCTACATAATATATATTATCACTTTTTATTCCATGTTTACTTTGTTTTTTATGTTTTTTGCGCATCCCCCAATAGACGGTGTAAATTTCGAAGCGTTCAGAAAGGAGCGCCATAAGTAATGGCATTGACCTACACCTGTGACCTGGACTGGGAAAGAAGACATAAACAAATGTTAAACCAGGCCCCCATAATGAATCGGAGGCCTGGTTTCGTTGAGGTTACAGCAAAATTGTTTGCTTATTTGCCTTCGCGCTTTTTCATTTCTTGCTGGCGCAGGGCATTGCGCATGGGTTTTCCGACGCTGGTTCGAGGCAGTTCATCAATGAATTCAACATGGGTAGGTACCTTATAGGGTGCCAGACTCTTGCGGCAGTGTTCTTTTACTTCGTCTTCAGTCATAGTTTCCCCGGGTTTTAATATGACAAATATCTTGGGGGTTTCGCCGCGTTTGGGGTCAGGTATTCCTATAGCACAGGCGTCCAGAACTTTTGGATGTGTATACATCACTTCGTCAATTTCGCGGCAGAATACATTAAATCCGCTGCAGAGAATCATATCTTTTTTACGGTCAACAATAGTTATATAACCGTCTTCATCCATAGTTGCTATGTCTCCGGTATATAGCCAGCCATCGCGTAATACATTGGCAGTCTCATCGGGGTTTTTCCAATAAGCACTCATAATTTGAGGCCCTTTGGCTATCAATTCCCCGGGTTCGCCGGTAGGCATGTCTTCAGTACCGTTTTCCAGATCAACAATACGGATATCCACATCCGGCCAGGGTATGCCCACACTGCCAATCTTTCGTTTGGTATAAAACGGAGTACAGGTTAATACATTGGAGGTCTCCGACAGGCCGTAACCTTCAGTAATTACTGCCCCGGACAGCTGTTCGAAACGATTGAGTCCTTCTACTGCCAGCGGGGAGGAACCACAAATCATTCCTTTTATCATTTTAACCTTGGAGTTTCTAATATCAGGATGGTTGTTGAGCCCATAAATCATGGCCGGAACTGCAGCAAAGTAATTGGGTTCATGTTTATTGATATTATGCAGCAGATTATCCGGTGTGGGACCGTTAACCACTATAATATTACCACCGGCGGCGACATTAATATTGACGCTGGTATTGAAACCATAAATATGGTATAGAGGCATGGCGGCCATTATACGCATATCTTCAGGTTTTTCAAATGGCGGTGTAAACCATACAGTATCCTGCCAAGCCATAGCTTCCAGATTGGCATTGGAGAGCATACAGCCTTTGGATAATCCAGTGGTTCCACCAGTATACTGCAGCATGGCCAGATCTTCGGAACTGACTTGAATATCCGGTTCAACTGCTGCTCCTTTTTCAAGCAGTTCTTCATAACGAATTACACCAGCTTCGGTATTTACGGAAGTATTGGTATGGGAGTCCAATATTACAACAGTTTTAATGGGGGTTTTACCGTTTTTCATAATTTCAACTACTTTGTCGGCAAAGCGATCTTCCACAAAAACGATACTGGTCTCACTATCAGAAAACTGATGAGTTAATTCGGGTATGGTGTACATCGGATTAGTTGGAACAATGGCGGCTCCGATTTTATAACAGGCTTGCAGAAGTATGACATATTCGGGCAGGTTGGTGCTCATTAAGGCAATCCGGTCGCCTTTCTGATATCCGAGGGTAAGAATAGCATTGGCAGTTTTTTGGGCCATACGGTTGGCCTCAGCATAAGTAAGCTGTTGGTCATCCCAGATTAAATAAGGTTTGTCCGGCAATTTGGCTGCCCACTCATTGAAATAGTCTTTCATGGCTTTACCTGGGTAGTCAATGGAATGAGGCACTCCCTTGTCGTAGAAGTTGTACCATACTCGATCCATTCATATTCCTCCTTTGCATAAGGCTGTATTAAACGGAATACAGCCTTTTTATGAACATAGTGTTTCCCAATAATAGCTTTACCCCTCTATCAAAATTATTAATCAATTACTATTGAAATTTCGACTGACGGGCAGGAAATTCCTGCCCGGTGAATTGGCGAAAATACCAATATTACCGATTTATCAACATCCTGGCAGGCTTTTAAAGACCATTTAAGAAACCTTGGCAAGCAAAACAATTACTTTGTTTGTTATAATATAAGCAGCTAAAAAAATCTGGTTTTACAGGAGAGATGTATTATGGCGCAACAATTTTTCAGCCGGCGCAATATTCAGTTTCTGCTTTATGAAGTATTACAGGCGGAAGATTTATGTAACTATGAGTATTTTCAGGATCACAGCCGGGATACTTTTGAATTAATTATTGATACGATATCCAAGTTGGGCACCGGTGTAATGTATCCGGTTTTTCAGGATATGGATTCCAACCCGCCGGTTTATGCAGACGGTATAGCGCGGGTGCATCCGGTAGTCCGTACTTACATGCAGGAATGTGGTGCCGGCGGATGGATTAATCCGGGTGCCAGTTATGAATTTGGGGGACAACAACTGCCCAGTGTAATAAATACAGTAATTACTTTTATTATGGGAGCAGCCAATTATTCTTTATCAGCCTATCCGCAGCTGACTGCCGGAGCAGCAAATCTTCTGGTGAACTTCGGCTCAAAAGAGTTACAGGATTTGTATCTGGCACCTCTGTTAGCCGGGCAGTGGCAGGGAACTATGGCTCTTACTGAACCCAATGCCGGCAGTTCACTGGCGGATGTAAAAACTTCCGCTGAAGACAGCGGACAGGGCTACTATCTTATTAAGGGGCAAAAAATATTTATTACCGGTGGCAGTACTGATGCTACTGATAATACCGTACACATGATGCTGGCCAGGATTAAAGGAGCGCCTTCCGGGGTTAAAGGAATATCACTGTTTTTAGTACCAAAATTTTATGTAGACGAATCTGATAATTTACAGACCAATGATATATTTTGTACCGGTATTGAACATAAACTGGGTTATAAAGGATGTCCCGCCTGTCAGTTGTCCATGGGTGATAACGGCAATTGCAGAGGTTATTTGATTGGTGAACCCAATAAGGGCCTGGCTTACATGTTTCAGATGATGAATGAAGAACGGGTTAATGTTGGGATAGGAGCAACCTCAAAGGCTACTGCTGCTTATTATGCAGCTCTGGAATATGCACAGCAAAGATTGCAGGGAAGAAAAATAAATGATAAGAATCCGGAATCTCCACAGATAGCTATTATTAATCACGCTGATATCAAGCGCATGCTGATGTTCCAGCGTGCAATAGCTGAAGGGGCATTGGCATTGGGTTTACAGGTAAGTAAATATATAGATCTGGTTAAAGCTGGTAAAGAACCGGAAAAAAACGAACTGCTGGTTGATTTCCTCGTACCGGTAGTGAAGACTTACCCTTCGGAAATGGGCATCTTGGCTACCAGTGCTGCTATTCAGTGTCTGGGCGGTTATGGATATTGCAAAGATTTTCCCGTGGAGCAATATTACCGCGATGTTCGCATTGACCCGATTCATGAAGGTACTACCGGTATACAGGGGCAGGATTTGCTGGGCAGAAAAGTTATTATGAAAAAAGGTCAGGCCTACCATTTATTTAAAGAAGAATTGATCAAAACCATAAATACAGCTGTAGAAATTAATAACCTGAAGCTGGCGGCGAAAATTCTGGAGGAGGCCATGACCAGGGTTGATCAGGTAACATCTCATTTATTGCAGGCTGCATCCCAGGGGGATACGGAGCGATTTCTCAGTGACGCCTCTTTATATCTGGAAATGATGGGCATACTGACTATTGGCTGGCAATGGCTATTGCAGGGTATGGAAGCATGCCATGCGCTAAATAGTAATATTTCCTCTGTGGATAAGGATTTTTATGAGGGGAAAATAATCACCATGCAGTATTATTTCGATTATGAAATGCCCCGGATTAATACATTGTGCACTATTCTTACCCGTAATGAGGGCTTTATGAGCGACATACCTCTGGAAGTATTCCTATAAGATTTAAATAAAAGGGGAGGAAACAAGATGGCTGATTTTAATTACCAGACTCTGCTGACCGAGGTTGATGAACAGGGAATCCTGTGGCTGACGCTGAATAGACCGGAAAAACTCAATTCAGTCAACAATCTGATGCTGGATGAATTGTCCGACCTCTGGGCCAGGCTGCGTCACGACCTGAAGATTCGGGTAGTAATTATGCGCGGTTCTCAGGATTCCAAAGGCTTTTGCGGGGGACTGGATTTATCTGAACCAATAGACCCGGATAATGCCAATACTTATTATCTGTATGACTGGCAAAGCCGATTGGGCAGACTGCAATTGGCCATGCGCCAGATCCCCCAGCCCATAATCGCAGTGGTACATGGAGCTGCTGCCGGAGCCGGGTTCAGCTTTGCCATGGCTGCGGACATCAGAGTTATTTCCAAGGATGCACGCTTTTCAGCTTTTTATGTAAATGTAGGTTTGGGCGGTGCTGATATGGGTTGCAGCTACTTCCTGCCCCGTTTGATTGGTGCCGGGCGGGCTTACGAATTTATGCTGACCGGGCGTTTTATGAGTGCAGAGGAGGCAGTAGCGCTGGGCTTTGTATCCAAATGCGTAGAGCGTGATCAATTAACTGAAGCTGCTCTGGAACTGGCCAACTTGATGGTAGCCAAGGATTATATGGCCATGCGTCTTACGAAGGAAGCCATTAACATGAATCTGGACTGCGGCGGACTGGAAAATGCTCTGAAGATGGAAGACCGTAATCAGATTATGCTGGTCATGCACAACATGAGCCTGGGCCGGGCTGGAATCGGCAAATAAAACATATCTTGTCAAGGGGAACCATCCCCTTGACAAAGTTCCCTCGACAACTTCTTATTAATTTCCTGCCATTACTAGTTATTATTGGAATAAAGGTTATAATTAGAATCAGAATTTCTATTGTCCTTTGGGGAGAATGGCATGGGTTCTGATTTATCAAACGAAAACAATAAGCTCTATCAGGAGTTTTTTACTTCTATTGGTTCCGAAGAAGTAAGCCCAAAACGCTTGCTGATAACTGCGCGTGTACGGCTGGTTATTGTTTTCCCGCTTATATTTCTATTTTTGTTTATAGCTATGGGGACTTTTAAGGGGCAGGGGTATCAAACCCAGGTTGAGAGAGTTGTTCTGATCATTTGGGTTTTATTGGCTGTGACATATATTATGGCTAATATCCTGATTAATATGGTTAAATCCCAAAATGCTCTCATACAACAATTAACCTGTACCAGTATCCTGATAGAATTGGGTACCAATCAACTAATTCTTTATATGGCTGGTTCGCTGACATCGTATGCTACCATGTTTATAATTGTAGCCGTAGCTTTATACCGGGTATTTCTTGATTACCGCTATGCACTTTATACGGCCATAATGGGCGGGGTTTTATTTACCCTTGTAGCTATTATGGAAGTAAGCGGAGCTATTCCTTTATCACCCGGTCTTACTTCTCCGACAACCAGTTCTATTTATTTGCAGCCAGGTGCGGCTCTAAGTGCGATAACAGCTGTGTTGATGGGTATATTTATCACTTTTGTCAGTATAAATTATGGTATGAATCAGGTGGAAAAACTGCATCGTGAATTAGTTGAGCATAGTATAGTTGATGCTTTGACTGGTATTGCCAACCGCCGCTATTTTGAAAAACATCTGAATGCTGAATGGCGGCGGGGCAGACGAAATAATACGCCGCTATCCCTGATTATGATTGATGTAGACAATTTTAAACTTTATAACGATAACTATGGTCATTTAAATGGAGATAAATGTTTGCATTTGCTAGCGCAGGCACTGCAGAGCGGAGTAAAAAGGCCTACTGATCTGGTGGCCCGATATGGTGGCGAGGAATTTGCCATATTGTTACCGGAGACTGAATTGGAAGGGGCAACTTTGCTGGCTGAAACCCTGCGTCAACAAATCATAAATCTTGCTCTGCCTCATGCTTTTTCAACAGTAAATAACACAGTAACCATCAGTTTGGGTGTGGCTACTGTTATTCCCCGTAATACTCCTGCCAATATCCTGGTAGATAGAGCTGATAAAGCTTTGTACCGGGCCAAAAGGAATGGTCGCAACCGGATAGCCCTCGACTATGCTCATTCCAATAATGCCATGCAATGATTAGCCCTCAATTATAGCGCCCCAACAATTCATAAGTATATATAATATAAAATTTATTTATAGAAATATACAATTATTAAAGTAATTGAACTAAAATTACGAAAATAAAGAAGTATTAGAAGGATATTTGTCAAAGCAAGTAGAATTTTCTAAATACTAAAGTGATTGCCAATTTGTTAAATGGGAGGGCGTGCATGAAAGGCTTAGACACAGCATTATTATCACATATTATGGATTTAATTCCTGATGCTGTATTTATTATTGATGCCAATCATAAAGTTGCCGCCTGGAATAAAGCTATCCAAAATATTTCTAAAATTCCCCACGAAGAAATATTGGGAAAAGACAGCAGCTATTGTGCTGCTAATTTTTATGGGAAACCTGGTCTGGTACTGGCCGACCTGGTTTTGGAACCTGCTCTGGAAACCCAATTTAACAGGCCTTTTCGTCGCGAGGGCGAGGATTTATATAAAGAGGGACACATAAAAATTACATCGTCGGGGGGAAGTGTTTATTATTGGGCCAAGGCTTCCCCTGTATTTGATCAAAGTGGCAATATTATTGCTGCTATAGAGATACTACGGGATACCAGTTTTATTGTAGAACTGGGTTACAGTTCACAAGCAGCTGCCGAGCAGGCTGAGGCAGCCTTTCAACAATTAATGGCTGCTGAAGAGGAATTGCGCCAGCAATATGAGGAATTACAGAAAACTGAGCAGCAGTTGCGTAAACAATTGGATTTCAATAGAACTATGGTTGATAACATGAATGAGCTGTTTTATACCTTTGATCAGGATATCCGCCTTACATTTATCAATAAGAAATGCGTTGATGTAATTGGTTACCGACCGGAGGAATTAGTTGGTACATTCCGTACCAGGGAACTATTCCCCGATGAAGATTGGGAATGGATAGAAAAAGAGATTGAAAGAAGATTGACTACCGGAGATTCATCAACTTATGTTTTGCCGGTAAGGCATCGGGATGGCAGCAGGAAGTATGTAAAAATTAATTCAGCGGCCATCAGGGAGAATGGTAGGATTGTTGGCGGAATGGTGTTGGCTGATGATATTACCGAGGACATAAAAGCTCGTGAAGCCCTTCGCGAAAGCGAAAGTAACCTTCGCCGTATAACTGATAATATGCTGGATCTGGTAAGTGAATTGGATGCCGGTGGCAATCTCGTGTATGTCAGTCCGTCACATTTTAAAGTATTGGGATATCCAATTGAAGTCATGAAAAATATGATGTTTGTTGATTTTGTTCACCCGGATGATATAGCGGGCATAACCCGCTCTCTGAAAAAAGCTCTGGTTACAGGAAAACCTG
>JAQVWB010000090.1 GCA_028698695.1 Syntrophomonadaceae bacterium
GCCATGCGTGAGAATCTGGCCCGCTGTCTGGATATAGACATTAACCAGGTAGGAGTAAAAGCGACCTCTACCGAAGGCATGGGCTATGAAGGCCGCCAGGAAGGTATCTCTGCTCAGGCAATAGCATTGCTAAATGACATTAGTAAATAAATTGATTCCCTATAAAAACCCGGCTTGGATGTATAAATAGAAGGAGTCTTGGTTACGGAATTTATACATCCAGACCAGTACAACATACCTTTTTGCAGTGGAATCAAATTTGCGTCACATCAAAGGGAGGAACACATGAACAAAATGAAAGTCAGATTTGCACCCAGTCCAACCGGACCCTTACATATTGGCGGGGCCCGATCCGCATTATTCAATTATCTGATAGCCAGGCATGAACAGGGACAACTGGTAGTGCGTATTGAGGATACTGATCTGGACAGATCACGGTCGGAATATGAAACTGAAATTATAGAGTCCCTTCGCTGGCTGGGAATGGACTGGGAAGAAGGTATTGATAAGGGCGGAGAAAATGCTCCCTATCGTCAAACTGAAAGGCTGGAAACATACCAGGCATATGCTCAGCAATTAATAGAAAGCGGTCACGCCTACTACTGCTTCTGCAGCGAGGAAGAACTGGAACAGGAACGGATGCAGCTAATGGAAAAAGGCGAAACACCCAGATACCTCGGTAAATGCAGATCACTGAACCAGGCTCTGCAGGAGGAGAAAAGAAAAGCTGGGATAGTACCGACTGTGCGCTTCAAAGTTCCGGAAAATCAGGTCTATGTGGTTAATGATCTGGTAAGAGGCCAGGTAACTTTTGAAAGTGAAGCGGTGGGTGACTTTATTATTATGAAATCAGACGGCATACCCACCTATAATTTTGCCGTAGTAATAGATGATGTATTGATGGGGATTACTCATGTAATCAGAGCTGAAGAACACCTGACCAATACTCCCCGGCAATTAATGATTTATGAAGCACTTCGTTTTAAGCGGCCGGAGTTTGCTCATGTATCGCTGATTCTGGGCAATGACCGCCAAAAGATGAGCAAGCGTCATGGAGCTACATCTGTTATTCAATACCGTGAAAAGGGATATCTGCCGGAAGCCCTGTTCAACTTTCTGGCCTTGTTAGGCTGGGCTCCGCCGGGAGAAGAAGAAATTCTCAGCCAGGAACAAATAATTGCCGCCTTTACGCTGGATAAAGTATCGCGCAGCCCGGCAGTATTTGATATTGACAAACTAAACTGGTTTAATCAGCAATACATAAAGCGATTGGATATAGAAGAACTGCATACCCGCCTGAACCCTTTTATTGAAAAATCCCCGCTGGCAGCCCGGGTTGGAGCTTTGGGGAACAAGGAACGAACTTTTTTACTGGAGGCAGTTCATGACCGGCTGGTATGTCTGGAAGATATAAATGAATATTTACCGGTATTTTTAGGGGAAACCGTTTATGAGCCGGAAGCCATGGAAGTTTTAAGCCAGGAGGGAGTAGCTGAAGTATTAAAATACTTTGCTGCCAACCTGCCCGAATTTGAGCAGCCTGATGAAATAAAAAACTGGCTGAAAACTATTGCTAAAGAATTGAAAATTAAACCACGGGAAGTATTTATGCCGCTGCGCTGTGCTCTGACCGGACAACTGCATGGAGTGGACCTGCATTATCTAATCGCGGTATGGGGCCAGGCTGAAACCTTAAAACGTCTGCAGGCTGCCCAAAACAATTTTAACCTTGATTAAACTACAAAAACCTATAACCCTCTCACCAATAGAGCTGTCATGGTATCAGGTTGACATAAATGCCATCCCTGCATATAATGCAAGTAACCTGAATATTACAATTGCCAGGAACGGGAGAAGTAAGCGTTAATCGCTGCCAGAGAGAAAAGGTCACCGG
The DNA here is from genome assembly GCA_028698695.1 of Syntrophomonadaceae bacterium. Classification (GTDB taxonomy): domain Bacteria; phylum Bacillota; class Syntrophomonadia; order Syntrophomonadales; family Syntrophomonadaceae; genus JAAYBS01. Next base: position 1,895 of record JAQVWB010000090.1, read on the forward strand.
CTGAGAGCCTTTTCATAGTATGAGAGCGCCCAAATGCACCCGGGAGCAGGTATGCTGAACTTAAGTAGGCATATCCGGCGGGAGCCGTTAAAAGTTTAAAGTGGAGCAGTTTATTTTGCTCAATTAGAGTGGAACCACGGAAGCATAAACCTTTCGTCTCTTATGCAGACGAAGGGTTTTTTATTTTTAATAATGGGGAGGGAGCAAAAATGTTTAAAACTCTAAGACGGGAGATCCAGGTTATCTTTGAACGCGACCCGGCTGCGCGCAGTGTGTGGGAAGTTATATTCTGCTATCCTGGATTTCATGCAGTTATTAATCACCGCATAGCGCATTTTTTCTATCGCCATAAACTATATTTTATTGCCCGATTAATTTCACATCTCAGCCGTTTTTTGACCGGCATTGAGATTCATCCGGCTGCGAAAATCGGCAGAGGGTTCTTTATTGATCATGGCAGCGGAGTAGTTATTGGTGAAACTACCGAAATAGGAGATAATGTTACTATATATCAGGGTGTTACCCTGGGGGGTACAGGAAAAGCTAAAGGCAAGCGTCATCCTACTATCGGCAATAATGTAGTAATCAGTGCCGGGGCTAAAGTATTGGGCTCTTTTACCGTAGGCGATTATGCAAAAATCGGGGGAGGGTCCGTAGTCCTGAAAGCAGTCCCCCCACATTCAACCGTGGTGGGGGTACCTGGCAGGTTGGTAATTCAGGATGGGGCCAGAGTGGAAGACGGGCGTATGGAAGTAGACCTGGAACATCATCTTTTGCCTGATCCGATTGCTGATATGCTGGCAGCTATGCAGGCCAAAATAAATGAACTGGAGCAAAGACTGGAACACCATGAGAAGGGGGCAAATCCTGATGCGGCTATACAATACAGCCAGCGGTCAAAAAGAAGAACTAAAAACATTGAAACCGCATGAAGTAAACATGTATGTTTGCGGACCAACAACCTATAACTATATACATCTGGGCAATGCCAGACCACTGGTAGTTTTTGATACGGTACGCCGCTACTTGGAATACCGGGGATATAAGGTTAACTATGTGCAAAACTTTACCGATGTAGATGATAAAATAATTAACCGTGCTCTTCAAGAAAGAACCGACCCGATTGAACTGGCAGAGCGTTATATCGAAGAATATTTTAAAGATGCTGATCAACTGGGGATCAGAAGGGCCCAGGTTCATCCGCGGGTCAGTGAACATATACCTGATATAATAGCGGCTATAGAAAAATTAATTTTAACCGGCCATGCTTATGAGGTGGAAGGGGATGTCTATTATCGGGTACGTTCTTTTCCGGACTATGGCAAACTGTCAGGGCGTTCTCTGGATGATATGCTGGCCGGTGCGCGCATAGAGATAGATGAGCGTAAAAAAGACCCAGGTGATTTTGCCTTGTGGAAAGCGGCCAAGCCGGGGGAACCTTTCTGGGAAAGTCCCTGGGGGCAAGGCCGGCCAGGATGGCATATAGAATGTTCAGTTATGTCTATTCGTTATCTGGGTGAGACACTGGATATTCATGGTGGAGGCAATGATTTGATTTTCCCCCACCACGAAAACGAAGTAGCTCAGTCAGAAGCCTTGACGGGTAAACCGTTTGTTCGTTATTGGCTGCATAACGGATTTATTACCGTAAACAAAGAAAAAATGTCAAAATCGCTGGGGAATTTCTTTTTGTTAAGGGACATATTAAAAATGTTTCCAGCAGATGTGGTACGTTTTTATCTTATTGCTACTCATTATCGCAGTCCGTTGGATTTTGATGACACCAAGCTGGAAGAAGCTCGTCGGGCTTTGAACCGACTGCGTAACACCCTCATACTGATGGATGAATTCGTGGCTGAGATGGACGGATCCCCGGTGGGATTATCTACAGCCGGTAAGAATTTAACAGCAACAGTTAATTTATTGGAAAGTAAATTTGCAGAAGCGATGGATGATGACTTTAACACTGCCCGGGCGATTGGTTATCTATTTGAGATATCCCACGCTGTCAATCTGTTTATTGCTGAGCAGGATCGTAATGAGGCTGGCAATCAACAGGCAGTTTATCAGGCTGGTATAATTTTCAGGCAGCTAATAAGCCTGCTGGGTATTGAGCAACATAAAAACGACGACTATGAAGATGATCTGATCGATGAGGTTCTGGGGATAATTGCCCGGATTCGCCGCCAGGCTCGTAAAGAAAAGGATTTTGCCCTGGCTGACTCAATTAGGGATTATCTGCGCAGGCTGGAAGTTAATGTGGAGGATTTGGAGAGTGGCAGTCGTTTTCGCTATGAACAAGCTCCTCCTTTGGAAACCCTGTTGGACAAACTGTTGGAACTGCGTACCCGGTTTCGGGAACAGAAAATGTATGATAAAGCAGATATAATTCGTGATAGCCTGCAGGAAACAGGTATAATATTGGAAGATACCTCAGAAGGAGTCAGGTGGAAACTTGTTAATGTTTAAAAAAATTGATGATGCCGAATTGCGTCAGTATTCTCCCATAGCACTGGCTTATATTGGGGATGCCGTTTTTGAGTTGATGGTTCGTACCCAGGCAGTTACTATGGGTCCCCGGCGTATCAAAGACATTCATTTGGAAACCGTACAAAAAGTTAATGCCCAAAGTCAGGCCCAGGTAATCCGGCAGATGTCCTCCTGGCTTAACGATGAGGAAAAGGATATTGTAAGGCGGGGAAGAAATGCCCATAGCACACCACCACGCCATGCTGACCATAGTGATTATCGTATGAGTACCGGCTTTGAAGCCTTGTTGGGCTATCTGTACCTGAAGGGTGATTACGAACGGCTGCGGGAAATGGTCGCTGTGGCTCTGAACCAGGAAGATGAAATGCAGGCATTAAAGGAATGATATAAGGGAGGTAATAATGTGATTGTTGTAAAACCACAGATACTGGTTCCGGAAAGCGAATTGCAGGAAAGTAAATTAGCCAGGGTGGAACGGTATGCTCGCATTTGTTATAAATCTGAACAACGTATGGGCGATGAATATAATCCTCAATTCTTAAAATCAATTTTGTCCCGTGGTCATGAATCAGTAATCGAACATGAAAAAATTACCGTTATGTTTATTGTGGACCGGGGTATATCCCATGAAATAGTACGTCACCGTATTGCCTCTTACAGTCAGGAATCAACGCGTTACTGCAACTATACCCAAGATAAATTTGGCAACGAAATTACCGTAATCGAACCATACTTTTTTCTGGACAAGCCAGCTTATAAATTATGGGAAGAAGCCTGTCAGGCAGCGGAAAAAGCGTACATACAGATGTTGGAATCAGGCAGCAGCCCCCAGGAAGCCCGTTCAGTTCTACCTACCTGTCTGAAGACGGAATTGGCGGTAACCTTTAACCTGCGTGAATGGAGACATTTTTTTACACTACGATGTGCTGCCCCGGCTCATCCTCAGATGAGGCAGGCAGCTATTCCACTACTGTTATTATTTCAACAGCGTATGCCGATAATTTTTAATGATATCGACTATGACCATTCAATTGAACCACAACATTATGCAGATATTATTTTAACCGATGACTTGTTTAATCCTCTAAAGGGTTCATAAGTTAGGCAGTGTAAAAATATCCTGATAATTTACGCCATCTATAAGGAGGAAGCATTTGAAAGAAAAAATTGCTGGAATTAATAGCATTATGGAGGCCCTGCGCGGAGGCAGGAAAATACACCATATTTATATTCAGGAAGGGCGTAAGGGCAAACGTATAGATGAACTGGCAGCTCTGGCAGAAAGACGGGGTATCCATGTTCAATATACGGAGAAATCAAAATTGGACAAGTTTTATCAGATCGGTAATCATCAGGGTATTGCTGCCCAGGTTGATGCCTACCAATATGCTGAATTGGAAGAAGCCTTGGAACGGGCGGCCTTAAGAGGAGAAGAACCTTTTTTACTGGTATTGGATGGAATTGAAGACCCTCAAAACCTGGGTTCAATTATACGGACGGCTGAATGTGCAGGGGTTCACGGCGTTATATTACCTCGTCACCACGCCACGGAAGTAACTGATGCAGTAGTCAGAGCTTCAGCAGGGGCAGTGGAACACATGAAAGTTATACGTGAAACCAACCTGGTTACTACATTAAACCAGCTGAAAGAAAGAGGTTTTTGGATTATTGGCGCTAATATGAGCGGTGAAGAAAGTTATTTCAGTCAGGAGCTGCCCCGTCCGGCAGTATTGGTAATTGGCAGCGAAGGAAAAGGAGTACGGCGTCTGGTCGGGGAAACCTGTGATATGGTCGTAAGCATTCCCATGAAAGGGCAAACTTCATCATTAAATGCCTCAGTAGCAGCAGCTTTGTTAATTTATGAACTGGTTCGCCAGAAATCAGAGGACCATGGCGGAAAACCACCCGTTATAAATAACTAAAATAAGTTTTTCTTAAGATAATTATCACATCTTGACGGTTACCCGGTCAGTGGCTATAATAAAGAAGATGTCTGCAACCCTTCTCAATTCGTATATCTTGCAGAAAAATAACTTCATGGAGGCGATTGAATGCCTAATTCTGTCGCTCTAAAGGTCTATATCACCTATGCTGAAATGACTGACGAAGAAATCGTAGAGCTGGCTCAAATTGGCGACCAATTTGCTGTAGAATACCTGGTTGACAAATACAAGAATTTTGTTCGTGCCAAAGCGAGGTCTTATTTTCTGATTGGGGCGGACAAGGAGGATATCATCCAGGAAGGCATGATTGGCTTATTTAAAGCTATACGTGATTACAAACTGGACAAGCTCACTTCATTCAGAGCTTTTGCCGAACTATGTATTACGCGTCAGATAATTACTGCTATAAAAACTGCTACCCGACAGAAGCATATCCCGCTAAATTCTTATGTATCGTTGAACAAACCCATCTATGATGAAGAATCCGATCGCACCCTTATGGATATTCTATCAACTACGAAGATTACCAATCCTGAAGAAATAATTATTAGTCGGGAAGAATTTATCTTCATCGAGAAAAAAATGGGAGAGATACTGAGCTCCCTTGAGTGGAAAGTACTCATGGCTTATCTGGAAGGTAAATCCTATCAGGAAATTGCGGTTGAACTAAAACGGCATGTAAAGTCTATAGATAATGCTTTACAAAGGGTAAAACGCAAACTGGAAAAATATTTGGAAGACCGTAACGAATTATAAAAATACTGGCTAAGCATTATAAACAGTCTTTAAAGAGTATAAAATTGTTCACTTATTATTAAGTTATAATAAAGAACATATAAAAGTTAATAATTTCATATTCAAAGCAACAACTACATAAATAATGACAAAAACAGCGTCTTGCCGGGGACAGAGGTGCTCTGACAGACGCTGAAACTTTTGCTCATACAAACGCCAGCTGCTATTGACTTTAATTATTGCAGCGGTTACAATATTATTTGCTGAGCCGAGCTAGCTCAATGGTAGAGCAGCTGATTTGTAATCAGCAGGTTGCGGGTTCAAATCCTGTGCTCGGCTCCAAAGACACGGAGGGATACCCAAGCGGCCAAAGGGGGCAGACTGTAAATCTGTTGTCTACGACTTCGAAGGTTCGAATCCTTCTCCCTCCACCATGAACATCGCGGGATGGAGCAGTTGGTAGCTCGTCGGGCTCATAACCCGAAGGTTGCCGGTTCAAGTCCGGCTCCCGCAACCAAAATTATTATTCCCGAAGGGAATTGAAATAAGTAGTCCCCGTAGGGGGCAACCTGAGCAGAGTATAACTCCAAGGTAAAACCTGCTCAAAAAAGATAAGTAGTCCCCGTAGGGGGGAACCTGAGATAAGTAGTCCCCGTAGGGGGCAACCTGAGCAGAGTATAACTCCAAGGTAAAACCTGCTCAAAAAAATAAGTAGTCCCCGTAGGGGGCATCCCTAAAGGAATGTCCGAAGGACTGTTATTGTAGTCCTCGAAGAGGGCAACTAGTACCGAAAGGGTGCACCGGCCCTTATAGCTCAGTCGGCAGAGCGCATCCTTGGTAA
>JAQVWB010000091.1 GCA_028698695.1 Syntrophomonadaceae bacterium
TAGGCACCATTCGCTTATATCCACCGTGGCAACCGGGGGGATTTTCGGACTGGGAGCCCGCGGATATTTCCTGGCAGTAGAGGCTGCCATTCATATAATTGCCGGAGGTAAATAAATTTGCAAATAGAGCCGAACAGGCTGCAGCGAATTCAGAAGCTGAGATTGTTGATGCAGCAAAATGAAGTAGATGCTTTTATAGTAGTTAAAGCAGAGAATATTTATTATCTGTCCGGTTTTACCAGCGGAGAAGATGCCTTATTGCTGATAACCGGGACTGATAAATTTATTCTGACTGATGCCCGTTATAGTGAGCAATTAAAGCAGGAAGCTCCGGATTGGAATTTGCTGCAGGGGAAACCCGGTTCGTTGGACGAATTGAAAGAGGTCACACTGGATTGCCAGCGTATCGGAATAGAAGACAGTATAGTATATCGCCAGTTTTGTGAGTTGCATAAGCAGTTGCCCAACAAAATGACAGCTTTATCCGGGTTGGTAGAGGAACTGAGAATAATAAAAGATGAAACTGAATTGGATTTAATGCGTAAATGTGCAAGTATAAGCGACATTGTATTTAGCAGATTATTGGATTTTATTAAACCGGGAATAACTGAAATAGAAGTGGCCAATTTTATCGCCAACGCTTTGCGTGAAGGCGGATGTCAGAAGGAAGCGTTTGATACCATTGCCGTATCGGCTGAGAATGCGGCTTTGCCCCATGGAAAACCCGGTAAAAGATTGTTGACAGAAGGAGATATGCTCACCCTTGATTTTGGCGGCATTTATGCCGGTTATTGTGCAGACATGACCCGTACCGTAGTGATTGAATCAGCCAGTCAGAGGTTACATAGTCTTTATGAGCAGGTATTTTCTGCCCAGATGGCAGGTGTGGCAGCAGTTAAACCGGGGATTACAGCGGCGCAAGTCGATAAGATTGTCAGGGATTGTCTGGCTGTGGCCGGATTGGATAAATATTTTGTGCATGGTACCGGTCACGGGTTGGGACTGGAAGTTCATGAAAAACCAACTGTTTCACCGCGGGGAACCGGTTATCTGGAAGAAAATATGGTAATTACTATTGAACCGGGAATTTATATTCCCGGCTGGGGAGGAATACGGATAGAGGATAGCGTAATTGTAAAAAGTGGAGGATGTGAAATCATTACTTGCTCGGACAAAAACCTAATCTTAATTTGATGGAGGGATTATTTCAGCATGATATCGGTAAATGATTTTCGTACCGGAGCAACAATTGAACTGGATGGCAGCGCTTATCAGGTAGTGGAGTTTCAACATGTAAAACCGGGAAAAGGGGCGGCTTTTGTTCGTGCCAAACTGAAGAATATTCAAACTGGTGCTACGGTTGAGAAAACCTTCCGGGGCGGGGAAAAAGTTCCCAAAGCTCATCTGGATCGCCGGGAGATGCAGTATTTATATAACGACGGCGAAGGTTATGTATTTATGGACAATGAAAATTATGAACAGACTACTCTTTCCGCTGAGCAGATTGGCGAAGGGGTAAAATGGCTGCTGGAGAACATGAATATTGCGGTATTATTGTTTAAAGAACATATCATCGGTGTGGATTTGCCTAATTTCGTTGAGTTGAAAGTAGTTGAGACTGAACCGGGAGTTAAGGGCGATACTGCTACCGGCGCAACGAAGAAGGCTACTCTGGAAACTGGTGCGGTAGTACATGTACCTCTTTTTGTAAATGAGGGTGATGTACTGCGTATTGATACACGTACCGGAGAATACATGGAACGGGCTTAGCTTAAATTTTAAAATTTATTATGTCTATTTCCTCCTTTTTGGGCTAATACTATGAATGTTTAATATTTGGCCTGAAAAGGAGGATTTGCTTTGCCGAGAATTTCTGAACAGATAAGCTATTTGTCCGGTTTATGTGAAGGTTTAAATATCACTGAGGATACGCCGCAGGGTAAAGTTTTACTGGCAATCATTGATGTATTGGACACATTAAACGATGAAATCAGTCAGGTGGATTTTGATTTGGTGGAATGTCAGAATCAATTGGAAGAAATGGATGACCAGTTATGTTACATGGATAAACTTATCAATGATAATGGCACAAGTGATGAAATCATTGAATTCGAATGTTCCAAATGTGGGGAGGAGTTATATTTTAACGCTGATATTCTGGAAGATGAAGATAGCATTGAAATAATATGTCCCACTTGTCAGGAGGTAGTATATATCCACGAAGGTGCGTACGATTATGACCCTTCCTATATAGAAAGTGACATTGATGACCATGTATGGTTTGGGTCTGACTCGAAACGGGAGCAGTAGGTAAACTTTATAATTTACAAAACAGGAACTGTCTTTTGCATCATTTTCAGGGTGTAAAAAGACAGTTCCTTTTTTATGAGGGACGAGGGGATCGCCAGGTTAATGGAATATTTTAGAGTACATGCCAATATCTATATAGAGCAAGGTGGTGACTCTATGTACCGGGTTGAAGGGAATATTATCAGCAGTGAAATTGCATCTTATCTTGCTCCACCAGTCAGGCAGTTGCTGTTGGGTCTGGACGAGCAGTATTGCAACAGAATGGAGGAAATCCGTCTGCGTTGTCAACAGCCGTTGTTGTTAAAGTTGGGTGACCGCGATTTTACTATAACCCCGAGCGGGCGTCCGGCAACTGATCTGTATTCGGGATATATTGTTACGAGGGAGGATATTCAACGTAGTTTGGCATCAATCAGTGATAATAGTCTTTATGCTTTTGAAGAGGAGATAAAAAGGGGGTATATTACTATTCCCGGGGGTCATCGCGTGGGACTGGCCGGTCAGGTAGTAGTACATAATGGGGAAATTAAAACCCTCAAAAATTTTTCCTCGCTCTGTTTTCGTATCGCGCGGGAAGTTCATGATTGCGCCTTGCCGCTCATCCCTTATATTGCTCCGCGGGGGGTACCGGTCAGTTCTTTGTTAATTTCACCTCCGCGTTGTGGTAAAACCACTTTGCTTAGGGATTTGGCGCGTATATTGTCAACCGGTCGCGCCAATCTGCCCGCCCGGAATGTAACCGTTATTGATGAGCGTTCAGAGCTGGCCGGTTGCTATCTGGGAATTCCTCAGCTGGATGTAGGCAGCCGAACTGATGTGCTGGATGGCTGTCCCAAGGCAGAAGGAATGATGATGGCCATTCGCAGCTTGTCTCCCCAGGTGGTTATAACTGATGAAATTGGGCGGGCTGAAGATGTTGCTGCTATCAGTGAGTGCCTTAATGCCGGTGTGGTAGTGATAGCCAGCATTCATGCCCGTAATGTAAAGGAGTTGGAAAACCGACCGCTTATGCAGGATTTAATGAAGATGAGAGCTTTTAGAAGCGGGATTACGCTTTCCCGGCGAATACATCCGGGCAATATTGAAGAAACCATTAGGTGGCAAGCCTGATGTTGTGGTTAAAGACTATTGGAATTGTGCTGGTTATGACCGGGTTTGGAAGCTGGGGACTTAACCAGGCCAGACGGATTCGCAGCCGGGTTGAACAATTAGCCGGCCTGCGTCTGGGGCTTAATTTTCTTCTAAAGGAAATCACCTATATACATACGCCTTTACCTCAGGCTTTAAAAAGAACGGCACAATTTTCAGCTTATCCGGTTTCTGTAATATTTAAGGAAGTGGCCTGCTGCTTGGAAGAAAAGCAGGGCAATACTGCCAGTGAAGCCTGGCAGAAAGGTATGCAGAAGTTATCCTTTTATTCAGAATTAACCTTGGCTGATCTGGAGTTGCTTTCTACGCTGGGTTATCAGATAGGCATGTCAGATGCAAAAGAGCAGGAACGCGTATTTTTACTGGTTCAGGAAGAACTGAAACTTTTGGAGGAAGAAGCCGTAAAAGCCTGTGAATCCGGGCAGAAGTTGTGGAGTTACAGCGGGTTTGTTCTGGGAGCAGTGGTAGTGTTGCTGCTGATTTGAATAACAATTAACAACTATTTAGGTGGAGGAAAACCATGGATGTAGATATTATTTTTCGCATAGCCGGTATCGGTATCCTGATTTCAGTATTATCTATTGTACTTAAACAGGCAAAGAAGGAAGAACAGGCGGAAATGCTTACTCTGGCAGGAGTAGTGGTTGTTCTAATAATTGTTGTGCAGCTAATGAATCAATTATTTACCGTCGTCCGATCAGTTTTTAATTTGTAGTGAGGGGTGACTTTATTGTCATTCTGAGCAATAGCGAAGGATCTAATGGACAGCAGAGATGCTTCACTTCGTTCAGCATGACAATTAAGGATAGTCGTATATTAATTAATACCGTCAGGCAAAGTCAGGAAGAATCAGAAAAAGTCAGGTTCAGAAAATCTAACCTGACTCACCACAGAAAAAGTCAGGTTCATAAGGTTTTGAGTTTTTTAAGGGGAGATAGGCTTTGGAGATTGCCCAAATAGTCGGAATTGCACTGGTTACTGCCATAATGCTGTTAATTCTGCGCCAGGAGAAGCCGGTTATGGCGGTGATACTTAGTATCGTATTCAGTGTGGTTATATTTCTGTTCATGATTGACAAGCTGGCTTCAATTATAGAGGTTATGACCGAGTTGACCAGGCGGGCGGGAATAAACTATTTTTTTCTTTCCTGCTTGTTGAAGATTTTGGGGGTGGCGTATCTGGGAGAGTTTACCGCTTCTATTTGTAATGATGCCGGCGAGCAGGCGGTAGCCAAAAAGGTTGAGTTTGCCAGCAAAATAATTATTGCGGTTCTGGCGTTACCTATATTGGTAGCGATATTGGAATCGCTGCTGGAATTGATGCCGGGATGAAGTTCATGAATAGAAACATTTTAATTATAGTTGCGGCGATATTATTTATCCTTTTAAACTGCTCACTGTTACAGGCAGCTGAGAAAGAGGGAGAATCCTTTCTGCTGCCGGAGGTAATTGAACAGATTGATTTAGGGACGATGGAAGATTTCAAACAGCAGATAGATGGAGAGATTAGCAATTATATTGATCATAAATCAGTTCAGGAATGGTTACGGGATTTTATCAGTGGAAATTGGCAGTTGGATGCGGATGAAATTATGCAGAATATGGGCAGATACTTCTGGGGGGAGGTTAGTGCCAATTTCAATCTGCTGGGTAAGTTGCTGATTTTATCAGTGTTATCCGCCCTGTTGATTAATTTGCCTGGAACAGCTTCTTCCGGGGCCAGTCAAATAGCGCGCATGGCATGTTTTTTGGCTCTGACTGCCATAGCGCTGGGTTCTTTTCGATTAGTTCTGGGTATCGGACAGGAAACGATAGAACAAATGACCAGCTTTATGCTGGGTATGTTACCGCAAATGCTGGTGCTGGTGGCCGGATTAGGCAATATTAATGCCTCAATGATGCTGTTTCCGGTGTTGATGACCACCGCTACTGCTTTTGCTACTGCCATGAAAACGATAGTTTTCCCTTTGATTGTTTTATCGGCTATTTTAAGTCTGGCCAATCAAATATCAGGAACTATCAAGGTAGAGCGGCTGGCCAGGTTTTTCTCGCAATTGGCTCAATTGTCTCTGGGATTTATACTAACCGTGTTTGTAGGGATTTTAACCATCAGGTCTTTGTATGCTTCCGTTATGGATAAGGTAGCTTTGCGTACTACCAAATTTGTTACGGATAATGCCATACCGCTGGTAGGGAAAATGTTTTCCGATACCATTGAGGTCACGGCCGGTTATGTAGTGATGTTAAAACAAGCCCTGGGTATTTTCGGAGTAATTATTATTTTAGGAATCATAATATTCCCCTTGGTTAAAATTGCAGTTATTGCCCTGATATATAAAGTTGCGGCTGCCATTGCTGAACCGTTGGGTGACGGAAGGACTGCTGCCATACTGGAAACTATGAGCAGTCATCTGTTTATGATGTTGGCAGCAGTTGCAGCGGTAGGGTTAATGTTTTTTATTATGATTGCCATTGTAGTTGGAACCACCAATCACCTGGCTTCATTTTCCTGATAGGGGGAAGCGTTTTAGATGCAGTTATTATCGGAAATAGTCAGAAATGTAATTGTAATTATCATTATTGCCAGTTTTCTTGAATTGTTATTGCCACAAGGCACTTTACAACCGCTGGTACGTTTTGCCATTGGCTTGTTTGTTCTCATTGCAGTTCTTAATCCGGTAATGAGTTTTTTGTTACAGGACACTAATCATACTATTGAATACTGGAATTTTCAGGCTGATGTTCATGATCAGAAAGAGATTATGCAGCAAGGCAAAAAGCTAAACGAGCAAATAATGAAAAGCAATCAACAACTATTACAGGAAAAGATGGAGGGACAGATTGGTGCGGTGGCTATGCTGGTTCCCGGTATAGAAGAAGTTGAGACAGTGGTAAGCATAAATAATCAGGGCGGTATGGATAAAATTGAAATGATTATTTCACCGCAATCTGCTAATCCGCCGCATGAAGATGGCAGGATTGGCGTTCTGGGTTTAAATTACCAGTCACTATCTGCTGAGGAAAAGAAGAAGGTGGAAGCGAAAGTGCGACGCGTCGTAAAAGACCTTTACGGGTTTAAAGACGAGCAAATTACAATTGAGTTTATAGGGGGTTAATTACATGCTGGAGGAATGGATTAGAGGTGACGGCCAGCAGGGAAACAGCAGCTGGATAAACCTGAAAGGAGGCAAGGGACGTTATTTATTAATTATAGTAATTTGTCTGGGTTTATTGGCACTTATCTGGCCAACCGGAAAAGCCGAAAAAAATCATGATAACCTGACTCCCACCAATAATTTTGAGAGCAGTAACAGTCTGCAGGCACAAATGGTTGCTGATCTGGAGAGCATTCTATCGCAGATTGATGGTGCCGGCAAGGTTGAGGTAAGTATTTCTCTGGCTTCACAGGGAAGTAAAACTTATGCCAGCAATCTGCGTAATGAAAAACGGGAGAGTAAAGAAGGCGCCGGGTCTGGCAGCAAGCAAACCCGCGAAGAAACTGTAGTGCGTGATTTGGCAGTAAGTTCCGGCAATCATCTACTGGTAGAGGAAAAATCACCTGAAGTTACCGGAGTTCTAGTAGTTGCTGACGGGGCAGGAAGTTATAGAGTGCGGGAGAATCTGACCCAGGCAGTAGCAACTTTGCTTGATATTGCTCCCCACAAAGTTACGGTTATGCCGAGAAAGGCAGGGATATGATGGTAATTAATTTAAAGCGAATTATTATCGGCACCATTGTTCTTATTGTATTTATTATTATGGTATCTATTTTGCTGAATGTTAAGACTGCGGAAGAAAAACCAGCCGATTCAATTCAAACTCCCGATATTTCCGGCAGTGATGTGGATTTATCTACGATCCCCAGATTTGATAAATCTGATATTGGTGAAGATTTTTTTATTCAATACCGTCTGGAAAGGCAGCAGATGCGGGGAAAACAGGTGGAGTTATTACGAGATATTAGCAATAATGAGTCTCTGACTGACGAAGCGCGTCAAGCGGCGGCTTTGCGTTTAGTTGATATTTCAACCGATATGGAAAGGGAGATGAAAGCTGAGAACCTGGTTAAAAGCAGTACCGGCGAGGATTGTGTGGTAGTAATTCAGGCGGATTCCATGGTAGTAGTTGCCGCCAGCCAGTTGCAGGAAGACATGCAACAGAGCATCATTGAACTACTAAACCCCCAGTTTGTCAAGGGGACGGTTATCGTGACAACTCTTTCTCAAGGGGACGGTCGAGACCACTGAAAAAGTGCTCTCGAGCGTGTCATGCTGAGCGACAGCGAAGTATCCCATTTTCAAAAAGGCGAAGTTTACACGAATTTTATCCAACGAAGGATGAATAATAACTATTAAGGTTATCATTAAGTTAAGTTAAGTTTGATAAATATAGTAATAGTCTGGTAATATACAAAATATAA
>JAQVWB010000092.1 GCA_028698695.1 Syntrophomonadaceae bacterium
AAGAACCCAAGCTATTTCAGTATTACTCCATAATCGTCTATTAATTATCTCATCTAACAAAGCTTCCGGTCCGATTAGATTCTCTTTGTCTTCTAAGTCCTTCCATTCTTTTGAACCCATTATAGTTGAGGGTATACCAAAATATTGCTGAAACTGCTGCTCCCAATTTTGTTCTTCCATTAATAGCCTCCAACTTTAACGTAATATTCTTTTGGCTCCGGCATAAGTGCGTAGATAATAACCTTCTGCTATAGTCGAATTTATAACTCCGCCGCTTCTGGGCGAACTGGAATGAATAAACTGATTATTCCCTTTATAAATTCCTACATGATCAATACCGCCACTGCCACAGCGGAAAAACAGTAAATCTCCTGGTTGTAAATTCTCTTTGCTTATTTCTACCCCTTTGCTGTACTGAGCTGCAGCAGTTCTGGGTAAATCAATACCAACTTGTCTAAAAACATAACCGGCAAAACCCGAACAATCAAAACCACCCGGTGTTTGTCCTCCATATCGGTATGGAGTACCCAAATGTCGGGCAGCTATTTCCAATAAACGGGCTGCTTGAATATTATCACCTGAACGGGAAACCGTATTCCCCGTTGATGAGGAAATAATTAAAACTTGACCTGGATTCAGGCATTGACTGGTCAAATTATTAATATTCATTAAGGTTTCAACTGACATATTAAACTTGGCTGCAATTAACGATAAGGAATCACCTTCGCATAGTGTATAAGTTATAATTGCACTGTCACTTGATGTTTCTAAATCTGTGTCGGGCACAAACTCTGAGGATATTTCCGATGGCAGGGCTAATACTTGTCCGGGCAAGAGACTATCTGAAGTTAAATTATTAATGTCCTTGATTTCATTAACAGTAGTTCCATTGGCTTTAGCTATTTCATATAGAGTATCCCCTGATTTCACTATATATTCATTTTGGCTGGCTAATAGAGTTGTTGTAGCAGCCAAAATAAAAATCGATATTACAAATGTAATTGATATTATTTTTCTCATTATTTTCCTCACTTTCCCATGATTACACATTCGAATAAGTGCCTTCTACACAGTGAGGAAAAAATCCTGCAAAACTGTTTATTTTCTACTTAATTTTTTAACTTCGCATAGAATAATAATGTATTAATTCAGCCATTAGAGTTTTATTAATCCCACTGCGCCCCAGTTTTTTATGACTTTCTTCGGTACCTGTACCATGGAAATCGGAACCGCCAGTTATTACTTTATTAAATTTCCTGCTAAGATTAATATATTCATTCTCCTGGAAATTGTTGTGTTCCGGATAATATACTTCCAATCCATCTACACCCATTTTAATTACTTCCAGTATAAGATTTTGGTTGCTGATAAGTCCGGGATGAGCCAGCGAAGATATCCCCCCCGCATTCCTTATTAATTCAATGGCTTCCCCGGGTAAAAACTTATAACGAGGTACATAAGCAGGTTTGCCTCTGCCAATAAATTTTTCAAAAGCTTCTTTAATAGAGAATACATAACCTTTATCCTGTAAAGCCTGGGCTATATGAGGTCTGGCAATTAAATCTCCCTGGGCCAGTTTTCGAACTTGCTCAAAGCTAATAATCATTCCCATAGTGTGCAGACGGCGAATCATGTTTAAGGCTCTTTCGATTCTGGCTTGTTTTATTTCTTCCAACCTGCTTAGAATATCCGAGTTGTTTACATTAATAAAATAACCCAGAATATGAATCTCACTTTCATCAAGTTCGGTATTCATTTCTATACCTGGTATTACTAACAGGTCTTTAGTATATTTATCAGCATAATCCCGGGCTTCCTGTAAACCGCCAAAGGTATCATGATCAGTTATAGCCAGTCCACTCAAACCAATTTCCTTAGCCTGTTCTATAACTTCTGAGGGTGAATATATCCCATCAGATGCTGTAGTATGAACATGTAAATCATATAACATTAAGACTACCGTCCTTATTTAAGTCAAGATTTGATTAATAACGCGTAAAGCGTTTTTACCTAAAATCATATCAATTTCCGTTGCTGTGAAGTTTCGTGCAATTAAGGCATCTTCCCACTGATCATAAGTTTCTATACCTGGTAATACTATATTATCAGCGCCATCAAAGTCTGATCCCAAAGCGACATGCTCAATGCCAATTTTTTCGGCAATATAAACTATATGATTCAGCACATCATCAAATGTGGGCTTACCATCGGCTTTAACAAAGTCTGCTACCTGGTTAATTCCTATTACACCGGAACAATCGCGAATCATTTCTAATTGGCTGTCATTTAAATTTCGGGGATGATTACATAATGCCCTGGCATTGGCATGAGTCACCAATACCGGACCTTTATAATATTCAATGGCTTCCTGAAATCCCGGCTCTCCCAAATGAGAAAGATCCAACAAGATACCTAATTGGGCCATCTTAATTACGACTTTTTTACCCGACCGGCTTAAACCTGCAGCATGTTGTCCTTCTCCAACACCATCTGCTAATAGATTGCGGTGATTCCAGGTAAGTCCTATGCTGCGAATTCCCAATAGATATAAACATTCCAATATAGCAATATCAGTGCCTATACAGTCAGCACCTTCCAAATGTAAAATCGAAGCCAGTTGAATTCGGGCACCAATATTCTGACCATCTTGTTTTGTCAATATTGGAAATACCAAATCAGGCCACAATGCTATTTGTGTATTATAATAAACAATTTGCTTTAATATCTCCCTTAAAGCAGTATTGTTATCAGTTGGCGGATAATACAAGGCAAAAAACTGTAATCGTACCCCGGCATTTAAAGCACGACTTATATCAAAATGGGCACTATTGCTAATTAATTCCCCACCTTGTCGGGCTAATTTTGAGATGGTATCACAATGTAGATCACAAATAATCATAATTAATCCTTAATTAATAAGCCTGCTTTGTAATGCAAAGCAGGCACTCTATACAAATCACAATTACATTAATATTTCTTATAACTTGAAAAAACATCTTACCTGGGTTCAATTATGAGTTTAATTGCCGTTCGTTCCTCACCATCAATAATAATATCAGTAAAGGCAGGAATACAAATTAAGTCCATACCACTGGGAGCAACAAATCCTCTGGCAATAGCAATTGCTTTAATGGCTTGATTGATGGCACCGGCACCGATAGCTTGGATTTCTGCTGCACCTTTTTCCCTGAGAACTCCGGCTAATGCCCCGGCAACAGAATTCGGGCTGGATTTTGCTGAAACCTTTAAAACCTCCATTAATTAAACCCCCTTCAAAAAAGTGTTTTATCTTTGTTGATTTAGTTGCTCTTTCTCATGTATATTCTGAATCAACAAACTAATTCCTTCTTTTTCTTAAAGGGATTGGATATTTTTTCATATTAATCCGCTAAATGATAAGATATTCGCTTAATTCCAGTTGCCTTTTTGGTATTTTCATCCAGCGAAAGAATTATTCCCTGTAACTGAATTGGTCCTTTAGCCACTTCCAGACGAACCGGAAGCTGGGTAGTTAACTTTCTAATAACTAAATCACGATCCATTCCCAGTACAGATTCACTGGGACCAGTCATACCTAAATCAGTAATATAGGCAGTACCGCCCGGTAATATTCTTTCATCAGCAGTTTGAATATGAGTATGTGTACCTACTACTGCGGTTACGCGACCGTCAAAATAGTAGGCCAATGCCTGTTTTTCCGAAGTTGCTTCTGCATGAAAATCTATAATTATGTAATCTGCATCCTTAATAGCTAAAAGTATATCTTCTACTGCTCTAAAAGGGCAATCAAGCGGGGTCATAAATACACGTCCTGAAATATTAATTACTGCAATTCGCTGATTGAATCCACCTTGATACAAATGCCAGCCTTGTCCCGGAGTTCCCGGTGGATAATTGGCAGGTCTGACTATACGAGTCTCATTATCAATAAAGGTTAAAATCTCCTTATTATCCCATACATGGTTTCCCATCGTTAGCACATCAATACCCAGCCCTAATAATTCCTGCATGACTTCGCGGTTTAGACCCCTTCCGCCTGCAGCATTCTCAGCATTGGCAATAATGAATTCTATCCGATGCTCATGAACAATTTGGGATAAATAATGTCTCACTATTTTGCGACCAGGTCGCCCTACAATATCTCCCATCATAAGTATGTTCAATCGGTTACCTCCTAATTAATGATGAAATACCAATACTCTGCCTTGTTGACGATAGGCTACAAAGCTAAGTGGTCGTGACTCCTTGATTAATCGTAATAGATTATTTTTCACCTGCCGCGTAAAATCCAATCCTACATCTAACTTTTCATTATCCAACACCATTTTATCGTTAAAATACTCCTGGGTTAATTGTATAATAAGATCAATTTCCTGTGCTGAAGTCAAGTGAAGATTCATCATAATTCGTATAAGAGTAATATCCTGTACTTCCTGAAACACAAATTTATGATTATCCGCTTTAGTATTACCAAGTTTATGATACAAATATAATGCGTTATTTATATGCTCGATAAACTGGTTTTGAGCATCGAGAGCCAGACTCCCATTGCAGGCAAATTCCAGCATAAGACTGTCCTCTTCCATTTCATAACGAACTGCATTTAAATTAACATATTTTAAAGATACGGAAATAAAAATATCAAGACCGGAATTATTCAGCATTATCATCTTCTCCTTAAGGATTATAATATAAACCTTTTCTTCAATGCTGAATAAATCCCTTTCGTTTTTTAACGGTATTATCTGGCATTGTAACATAAAACAGGGCATTTCTGCCCTGTTTCGCTACAATAATGCACAATATAAACTAACTGTTATTTTGCATATTCTACTGACCGGGTTTCCCGAATTACAATCACCTTGATCTGTCCGGGATAATCCAATTCCTGCTCAATTTTATCCGCAATCTGCCTGGACATGGTAATAGCATGCAAATCATCAATGTCATCAGGTTTAACGATAATTCTAATCTCCCGCCCCGCCTGAATTGCAAAGGTACGTTCAACACCCTCGAATCCATTTGCAAGGTTTTCCAACTTTTCCAGACGCTTAATATATGTCTCCAGGGTTTCTCTTCTGGCACCGGGACGGGAAGCTGAAACTGCATCAGCAGCCTGAACTAATACCGCCTCAATAGATTCCGGATCAACATCACCATGATGGGAAGCAACACAATTAATTACCTCTTTGCTTTCACGATATTTCCTGGCCAAATCCACACCAATTTCTATATGGGGACCACTAATTTCATGATCAACTGCTTTACCAATATCATGTAATAATCCGCCACGTTTAGCCAACATTATATCCACATCAAGCTCAGCTGCCATAACTCCAGCTAAATGTGAAACTTCTATTGAGTGTTTCAACACATTCTGTCCGTAACTGGTTCGATATTTTAATCTTCCCAGCAATTTAAGCAGCTCTGGATGTAAGCCATGAACGCCTGCTTCAAAAGCAGCCTGTTCGCCAACTTCACGAATCTCCTGGTCAATTTCCTTTTGTGCCTTATCTACCATTTCTTCAATGCGGGCCGGATGAATACGACCATCAGAGATCAGATTTTGCAGAGCTACGCGAGCAGTTTCCCGGCGGATAGGGTCAAATGACGATAATATTACTGCCTCAGGGGTATCATCTATTATCAAATCAACGCCGGTGAGGGTTTCAAATGTTCTTATGTTTCGGCCTTCTCTACCTATTATGCGTCCCTTCATTTCATCATTAGGCAAAGAGACAACTGACACAGTAGTTTCTGAAACTACATCTGCAGCACACTTTTGAATAGCCAACGAGACAATGTTTTTAGCCTTTTTACCAGCTTCTTCTATGGCTTCAGCTTCAATCGATTTAATAAGAACAGCAGTTTCCTGTCTAATTTGTTGTTCGACATTATTTAATAATAGTTCCTTGGCATCAGCTGAACTAAG
Organism: Syntrophomonadaceae bacterium; assembly: GCA_028698695.1. Classification (GTDB taxonomy): domain Bacteria; phylum Bacillota; class Syntrophomonadia; order Syntrophomonadales; family Syntrophomonadaceae; genus JAAYBS01. Next base: position 5,933 of record JAQVWB010000092.1, read on the forward strand.
GCCGGATAATCTTTCCAGTTCCTTTAGTTGTTGAGTGAGAATAATCTGTAAATCCTGTTGGGATTTATCAATCTCCTTTTCCCTTTCCTGAACGGCCTGTTCTTTTCTTTCCATGTTATCGGCCTTCTTGTCCAGGGATTCTTCCTTCTGTAAAATGCGACGTTCTACCCGATCCAATTCCCGTCGCCTTTCACGAATATCTTTTTCAGCTTCCTGTCGATTACGATGAATTTCCTCTTTACCTTCCAATAGGATTTCCTTTTTTTTGCTTTCAGCGTCCTTGGCGGCTTCTTCAATTATACGCGAAGCCTCCTCTTCAGCCCCCCTGATTCTACTTTCAGCTACTAATTTACGTCCATAATAGCCAGCTGCAATTCCAACAGCTAATGAAAGAATAATTACAATAAATGTTGTAAGTGTATTTATTTTTTTCACCTCCTATAATTTTAGTTAATTAAGAACCTTATTCGGTTTTTCCCATAAAAAAACCGAGCTTTTGGCCCGGTATAATAGAAATCTCACATAAAAGTGCATAGTCTAAAGCAATGTAGGCATGCTACAAATACTTAACATCACAAAAAACTATACTATTCTTGAATCTATATTGAATCCGGTTTCAACGAACAACCGGCGGTAATATACCTCACTCCACCTGTATACCGTTACTAAAACTACGATTCTATATATTCAAAACCTAATGAGACTTCTAATCTTAACTGAGCTTATCTAAATTTTAGTAACTTTGCGGTATAGTGTCAAGCAAACTCCTCTGCTATAAATTATTCATCACATCTTCTTCATTCTTGTTTATCAATATCCTTTCCCGAATAGTTCTATCCAACAACGCATAAAACTCAGGATTACTGCGAATATATTCTTTGGCATTTTCACGCCCTTGTCCCATCCGTTCACCTTCATACGAGAACCAGGAACCACTCTTTTGAATAATGTCTAAATCAGAAGCAATATCCAGTAAATCACCTTCACGGGAAATACCTGTACCAAACATGATATCAAATTCAGCTGTTTTAAATGGAGGGGCTACTTTGTTTTTAACAATTTTTGCTTTGGTACGACTGCCAATTATGTCTGTCCCCTGCTTAATGGACTCACCTCTACGTACTTCTATGCGTACGGTAGAATAAAATTTTAAAGCTCTGCCACCGGAAGTAGTTTCATTACTGCCGTAAATTACTCCCACTTTCTCACGAATCTGGTTAATAAATATAGCACAGCATCGGGATTTACTAATATGAGCCGTTAATTTACGTAATGCCTGGGACATAAGACGAGCTTGAAGACCAACATGAGTATCGCCCATTTCTCCGTCCAACTCCGCCTTGGGAACCAAAGCTGCAACTGAATCGATTACTACTACATCAATTGCACCACTTCTTACCAAAGCTTCAGCAATTTCCAAAGCCTGTTCACCGGAATCAGGCTGTGAGACTAAAAGATTATTGATATCTACTCCCAGTCTTTTAGCATAAAGCGGATCCAGTGCATGTTCCGCATCTATAAATGCTGCCATGCCTCCCTCTTTTTGGGCCTGGGCAATAGAATGCAGGGCTACAGTAGTTTTTCCTGATGACTCGGGGCCAAATATTTCAATAACTCTGCCTCGGGGCAACCCCCCCACTCCTAATGCCAAATCCAGAGAAATACAACCGGAAGATATTACTTCCACATTCATAGTGGCATTCTCGCCTAATTTCATAATTGAACCTTTACCAAATTGTTTCTCAATATTTTTTATAGTGTTAATTAAGGCTTCAGCCTTACCAGCGTTCATCTCCCCAAATTCCATCCGTCATCCTCCTCAAACATATGTTCGTTTGTCCTGATTATAGTAAGAATAGATTATTCTGTCAACGATGAAATCAAATATTTTTATATCATATTTCATTATTCAATATTAATTTTCGTA